>JADGCU010000069.1:1630-7396 GCA_015228785.1 Candidatus Omnitrophota bacterium | reverse complement strand
TGGTGCTGATTCTCTCGACACGGTGGAGCTCATTATGGCTCTTGAAGAGGAATTCAATGTTGAAATTCCTGATGAGGATGCTGAGAAGATGACCAAGGTTGCCGATGCGATCAAATATGTAGAAGATAAGGCCGGCAAGGCGTAATTTAGTTTTATGATGTTTTGATAGGTATCTAAGTTGTGCCAACCTGCCCCGACATAACCTGTCGGGGCAAATCTTTTTACAGGAAAAGGCTTATGAATAAAAGACGCGTTGTAGTTACTGGGATGGGCGTATTATCGCCTATCGGCAATGGGGTGGAACCTTTTTGGAGCGCTCTGGTGACTGGCAAAAGCGGCATTGCGCCTATTACGAAATTTGACGCATCGAAGTTTGATGCCAGATTTGCCGGTGAGCTTAAAGGGTATGATGCGGAATTTCATTTTGGCACTAAGGATGCGCGTAAGATTTCACCTTTTATTCAATACGCGGTTGTTGCGGCTCGTGAAGCAATCGTTAATGCAAATTTCAAGATGAATGATACTGATCCGCATCGCGTTGGGGTTGTGGTGGGGTCAGGTATTGGTTGTATTCGGTCGGCTGAGGAGGAGTATCAGAAGTTTCTGGACAAGGGGCCGGGGAGGATTTCTCCGTTCTTTATTCCGAAAATGATCATCAATGAGGCGGCGGGGCAGGTTTCGATTGAGACGGGTGCTAAAGGGCCGATAACATGTTCTGTTACAGCTTGTGCGACAGGAACTACGTGTATTGGGGATGCGTTCAAGATGATCCAGTATGGCGAGATCGATGCGGCATTTGCTGGTGGAACGGAAGCCGCAATATCAGTTCTTGGTATCGGCGGGTTCTGCGCGCTTCGAGCTCTTTCGACACGTAATGATGCGCCGGAGAAGGCGAGCCGTCCTTTTGATAAGGATCGCGACGGGTTTGTTATGGGAGAAGGGGCCTGTGTTGTTGTCCTGGAGTCTTTGGAGCATGCCAGGAAGCGCGGGGCTAATATCATTGCTGAGGTGGTTGGGTTCGGTCAGACGGGAGATGCCTACCATTCGACGGCCCCGGAAGACTCTGGGGAGGGGGCTGCGCGGGCGATGGTTAATGCCGTTAAATGGGGCGAACATAAAATGACGGATGTGGATTATATTAATGCCCACGGCACATCAACATCGTTGAACGATAAGATCGAATCGCTGGCTATCATTAAGGCTTTTGGGGATCATGCTAAGAAATTGGCGGTGAGTTCTACAAAGTCAATGACCGGCCATATGCTTGGTGCGGCGGGAGCGATTGAATTTGCGGCCTGTGTCTTAGCGATCCGGGATCAAGTTATTCCTCCGACGATCAACTATACGACGCCGGATCCGGATTGCAATTTGGATTATGTTCCGAATCAGGCGCGTAAGGCCAAGGTGAATTTTGCTATTTCTAATTCGCTTGGATTTGGCGGGCATAATGCGACTATTGAGGTGAAGAAATTTCAGGAGTAATTCTGAGAAAGAGGCAGAGATGAATAATTATAAGATTGCTGTTATTGGTGGAGATGGAACTGGCCCTGAAGTTGTTCGTGAAGCGTTGAAGGTCATGGCCGCAGCTGCGCAGAAGTTTGATTTCAAGTATGAGACGGTTGACTATGATTTTGGCGGTGCGCGTTATCTTAAGACTAATGAAGTTTTGCCTGCCTCTGCCATCGGGGAGCTCAGCACGTTTGATTCCATTCTTTTGGGCGCGATCGGTCATCCAGATGTAAAGCCCGGGATATTGGAGAAGGGAATTCTTCTAAAGCTCCGTTTTGATTTAAATCAATATATTAATCTTCGTCCTGTTCAACTTTTTGATGAGCGTTTCTGCCCGTTGAAAGGTAAGGGGCCGGAGGATATCAATTTTACGGTTGTCCGTGAGAATTCAGAGGGTCTTTATAAAGGGCTCGGAAGTTTTGAGAATAAAGGGACCAAGGATGAGATTGCAATTCAAATTTCTCATAATACTCGTTTTGGTGTTGAGCGTTGTGTGCGTTATGCCTATGAGTATGCCCGAAAGTATGGCCGTAAAGATCCCAAGCAGCTAACACTTTGTGGTAAGACTAATGTTTTGACATTTGCTTGGGATCTTTGGGAGAGAACCTTTAATGAGGTTGCCAAGGAATACAAAGATGTTAAGACGGCTTACGCTCATGTTGATGCTATCACCATGTGGTTTGTAAAGAATCCTGAGTGGTTTGACGTTATTGTAACGGATAACATGTTTGGCGATATTATTACTGATCTGGCCGCTATGATTCAGGGTGGCATGGGGATCGCAGCAGGTGGAAATATTAATCCTGATGGGGTTTCGATGTTTGAGCCGATCGGCGGATCTGCCCCGAAATATACGGGACAGAATGTGATTAATCCTTTGGCGGCTGTTGCGGCGGGGGCTATGCTTTTTCGCGAGATAGGTGAAGACAAGGCTGCGAGCAGTATTGAAAAGTCGATTCGAACCGTTGTGACCACTAAGATCAAGGATCTGGCTGCAGGTAAGATGGGATATTCTACGACGGAAGTTGGCGATCTAGTTGTTAAGTATTTGTAAACTACAATAAGTCAAAGGTTGTTATGTCACAAGGCTTTCAAGGGGAGGCCGTTGTTTTGATTGTTAATCTTTGAAGTTTTTAATCCAAATTGTTAGGAGTTCTTATGAAACAGTATGTTGTTGCTATTTTAGGTGCGCGTTCAGCCGTTGGGCAGTGTATGTATGATATTGTGAAACAGCGCAAGTTTCCGGTTAAGGAACTGCGTCTGATATCCCCGAGTGGGGCCAAGGGCATGATGCATGGGTTGCCGCTTCTTCCGTTGACCGCGGATGTATTTAAGGGGGTGGATATTGTTTTGAGCTCTCCTGGGGCTGAGATTAGTAAGATTTGGTCACCTGTGGCGGTGAAGGCCGGGGCTGTTGTGATCGATAACACGAGCCAGTTTCGCATGGATAAGAACGTTCCGCTTGTTGTTCCTGAGGTTAATCCCAAGGATGTGAAATGGCATAAGGGGATCATTGCTAATCCTAACTGTTCAACAATTCAGATGGTGGTGGCCCTTAAGCCTCTTCATGATTATGGAAAGATTAAACGTATTGTGGTGTCGACCTATCAGGCGATTTCCGGTGCGGGTTCCGAGGCCATCGATGAGATGAAAAACCAACTTAAGGGGGACCTTAAGCCTAAGAAGTTAGCGTATCAGATTCTTCATAATCTAATCCCTCAGATTGACGTCTTTGTTGACAATCATTACACCAAAGAAGAAATGAAAATGGTGCATGAAACTAAGAAGATCATGGGGGATAAGAAGATCAATGTGACCGCTACTTGTATTCGTGTTCCGGTTTTTAATGGTCATTCAGAGTCGGTTAATATTGAGACCAAGAAGAAGATCACGCGCGAGAAGGCTTTGAAGCTTTTGGCTAAGGCTCCGGGAGTTAAAGTCGTCGATGATCCTGCAAATAAGAAGTATCCCATGCCGATAGATGCTGATGGAAAAGATGATACGTTTGTCGGCCGAGTTCGTGAAGATGAGACTATTAAGAAAGGTCTTAACCTCTGGATTGTTTCTGACAATCTTCGTAAAGGCGCTGCGTTAAACGCTGTTCAGATCGCCGAGAAGCTCGTTGAATATAAGATGATCTGATGCGTACTTTTAAGCTCACGATTGAATACGACGGGACTGATTTTAATGGTTGGCAGGTCCAGACGAATGCCAAGCGTACGGTCCAGGGTGAGATTGAGGCTGTTCTTTCTAAAATATTCAAAAAGCGTGTTGTCCTTATCGGCTCAGGTCGTACGGACAGAGGTGTTCATGCTAGAGGTCAGGTCGCTCATTTTCGCGCTGTAACAGATATGCCGTGCGATGAGATTCAGAGGGCGCTTAACTTTAATCTCCCGTCGGATATCGTTATTCTTAAAAGCGAAGAAGTGGGGAAAGATTTTCACGCTCAGATGGATGCGAAATGGAAGACGTACTCTTACACGATCCTTAATCGTCCTTATCGATCAGCGTTGGAGCGCCGGTATTGTTGTTTCTTTCCAAAAAAGATCAATTTATCACTGATGAAGAAAGAAGCTAAGGAGCTCGTGGGACGTTGCGATTTTAAGACATTTGCTAATGTGGATCCTTCCAGGACGTGTGATGCCATTCGCACGATTCGGAGGCTTGATATTAAGAAAAAAGGACCATACGTAGTCCTTACGATCGAGGCAAATGGATTTTTGTACAAAATGGTTCGTAATATTGTGGGGACTCTTTTGGAGGTCGCATCAGGCCGGTTTCCACCTGGAAGCATTAAAAAGATGTTAAATAGTCGGGATCGTCGAGTTGCTGGGGTCGCAGCTCCTCCGCAAGGCCTTTGTCTCGAGGAGGTCTTTTATTGATAACCGAGGAGTTTCTTGTTGACTTTTAATGATTTGATGATATATTTTAGGCTCTATTTACGGGCAAACTTTTAAAGAGAGAATATCATGGCGTTACAGAAGACAACTTTTCCAAAGAAAGATCAGATTCAAAAGAAGTGCTATCTCGTCGATGCGGAAGGCAAAACGTTGGGTCGTTTAGCGGCCAAAGTCGCGGCGGTTCTTCGCGGCAAGAACTTGGTGGCTTTTACACCTCACATGGAGATGGGCGCAAGTGTGGTTATTATTAATGCGGAAAAGATCCGTGTTACTGGAAAGAAGCTGACGGATAAAGTCTACGATCGTTATTCGGGGTTTCATTCAGGGTTGAAGCATGTGACCCTTCAGGATATGCTGGAGACCCGTCCCGCTCAGGTATTGGAGCTTGCCATTAACCGCATGCTTCCAAAGACCAAGTTAGCGGATCGGATCAAAACGAGATTACATATTTATGCTGGTTCTAAGCATCCGCATCAGGCCCAGAAGCCTGAAGTGTTGGATGTCTAATTCACTGTAAGGAGAAATGGATCATGGTAGAAGTCGTTAAGTATTCTGCAACAGGTCGTCGTAAGACATCATCCGCCCGCGTTGTTATCACGCCTGGGACTGGAAAAATGATTATTAACGGACGTGGTTTTGAAGATTATTTTCCTAGAGAAACGGATCGTATCCTGATCTTGTCTCCTTTAAAACACACAAGTCTTCTTAATAAGTTTGATGTTTCGGTTTCAACAGAAGGTGGTGGTATGACAGGGCAGGCTGGTGCATTGAAGATGGCTTTATCGCGTGCTCTTGTTATGTTTGATTTGAATACGAAGCCGGTTCTGCGTAAAAACATGTGTCTTACGCGTGATTCCCGTATGAAGGAACGTAAGAAGCCTGGGCAAAAGGGTGCGCGCAGGAAGTTCCAGTGGGTCAAGCGTTAAAGAATTGAATAAATTTTTATCTTGTTTCAGAACAAGGACTTACCGAGCCCATTCCTTCAAAACATCATTGACGGGATGGGCTTTTTCCTTTAATATGACACACATAAAATTTTAATATTTATATGACTATGATAAGAGCTGGTATCGTCGGAATCAGTGGGTTTGCGGGCAAGGTCCTTGTGGACAGACTTCTCAATCACAAGGATGTGCGCCTGATGTATGTGGCTGCGAATTCTACGACGGGTAGAGTCGATGAGATCTGGCCTGAGTTTAAGGGGCGGACGGATTTGGTTTGCGCAAAATATGATCTTTCTTCGGCGACCGAGCTTTGTGATGTTGTTTTTCTCGCGCTTCCCCATACGGAGTCGATGAAGGTTGTTGGGCCCCTTCTTAAAGCGGGTAAAAAGGTCATTGATTTGAGTGCGGATTAC
>JADGCU010000069.1:0-1620 GCA_015228785.1 Candidatus Omnitrophota bacterium | reverse complement strand
GGCAGAGTGCTCTTTATAAGAAGTGGTATCACGTTGATCATAAGGATATGAAGAATCTTAAGAAGGCTGTGTATGGTCTTCCAGAGATTTTTCGGCGGAAGATCGAGAAAGCAGATTTTATTTCGAATCCGGGTTGCTATCCGACGGCCGCACTTTTGGGCTTGGCTCCTATTATTTCGATTCATTCTGGGAAGGTTAAGTCTGTCATTATTGACGCTAAGTCGGGTGTTTCAGGGGCCGGGCGGAAGGCTGTGGAATCTCTCACATATTGTTTTGTGAATGAGAATTTCAAGGCTTATCGGGTTTTGAACCATCAACATACACCTGAGATTGATCAATTTTTGAGCCTCATGGCCAAAAAGAGTATTCATACGACTTTCGTTCCGCATCTTTTGCCGATTGATAGTGGTATTCTGGAAACTATTTATGTGACGCTGGGCGAGAAGATGAATGAGGTGAGAGTTCATGATCTTTATCGGAAATTCTATAAGACGGAGCCTTTTGTGAGGGTTCTTGATTTGGGTCAGCAGGTTGAGATCAGACATGTTGTCAAAACGAATTTCTGTGATATTTCCTTTGCTCTTAGCGAAGATAAAAAGATGCTTGTGATTACCTCTGCGATCGATAATCTTGTGAAAGGTGCATCAGGTCAGGCGATACAAAATATGAATATTATGTACGGTTTTAACGAGACAGAAGGGTTGCTATGAAGTTTTCTAAGGGTGGAGTAACCGCTCCTAAGGGTTTTAAGGCAAATGGGTTCTGGGCAGGGATAAAGAAATCTGCAAAGCCTGATTTGGGACTGATCTATTCTCAAGTCATGTGTAATGCCGCCGCTGTGTTTACACGGAACTCTGTTAAGGCTGCACCTATTGTTCTTTGCATGGAGAATGTCAAAGGTGGAAAGATTCAGGCCCTGATTGCTAACAGTGGAAATGCTAATTGTTTTACGGGTGAGTATGGTTATACGTATGCCAAGAAGACAACAGAACTTGTTGGGCAGTATTTAGGGGTTGCGGGCAAGAATGTCTTTGTTATGTCAACAGGGATTATTGGACGGCCGTTTCCTTATGAGAAGATCAGAGAAGCGGTGCCGAATCTAGTCAAGGGTCTCAGTGTTTCTAAGGGCACGGCGTTTGCCAAGGCGATCATGACGACGGATCTTAAAGATAAGCAGGTTGCGGTTCGTGTTGACCTTGGGGGAAAAACAGTTACCATTGGCGGCTGTGCTAAAGGATCAGGCATGATCGAGCCTAATATGGCGACTATGCTTTCGGCTATTACAACAGATGCTGCGGTAACTCCAGAAATGTTGAAATTAGCCCTGAGAGAAGCTGTGGACAGTTCTTTTAATTCCATTTCCGTTGATGGTTGCATGAGTACTAATGATATGGTTTCTTTAATGGCCAATGGTTTGGCGGGGAATCGCATGATCTCCTCACGTAACGCAGCATACAAAACTTTTGTTGAAGCACTAAGCGCTGTATGTCTTAAGTTGGCAAAAGATATTGTTTATGATGGTGAAGGGGCGGAGTGGTTCTTTGAGATCAGGATTTCCGGAGCAGAAACGAAAAAACAGGCTAAGGAAGTTGCCCTGAAGGTTGCTAATTCTAATTTAGT
>JADGCU010000068.1 GCA_015228785.1 Candidatus Omnitrophota bacterium | reverse complement strand
TCCTCTTTATCCTTACTGCTCAAAAAGAGAACCCTTGCTGCCATAAGCCCACCCAGACATCCGAAAAGATAACGCGACAAGGCATTGATCCCGCCTGAATTGGCCACCATCCACGCCGGAACAAGCGCGAGCACAAGAGGAATATAGATCCAGCGCCCCACTCCTTTAAGGCCCTTTTCTTTGAAACCATCACGGGCCAGTTCAACAAGAAACAAAAACGACAGAGCATTCAACCCGATCTTGAACATCTTGACAGGAAAAGGATAGGCCCCGGCGCTCATTTCCGCCATGTCCATCCACTCCACAATACCGTGCAAAAGACCGAAAAAGCCCAACCATTTCCAAATACTGCCAGCGCTCTTTCGGAAATACAAATAAAACGATGTCACAGCCAGGCAAATAAAGCTGAGGCCGTAAACAAAGAAGATATAATCCAACTCAGACTGGAAGAATTGATACATAACCACCCCTTTATGCTGTCAGCTGTCAAACATCAGCTTTCAGCAGCTGACAGCTTCTGATAGCTGACCGCTGAAGGCTGACAGCTCATGATCACTCAATAATGAGCTTGCCGAGAATACTTGAGACGGCCTTGGTCGTGTCCTTGACGGAGAGGATCCCGACGAGCTTCTTATTTTTGTCCACCACAGGCAGGTGTCGAAACGTACTGTCTTTAAACAGCAGATAGACCGTCGAAACGCTATCCTCGGGGCTCACCACAACAGGAGATTCTGTCATGACATCATTTAGCGTCGTCGTGTGAACATTCTTATCCTTGGCAACGACCTTATTCATCAAATCGCGCTCGGTAAATATCCCCAAGACATCAGAAGCCTTATTGGAAACAATGATCGCGCCCACATTCAAAGCTGCCATCTTTTTCACTGCGGCAAAGACAGTCTCCCCGCCACCAGCGGTCAAGACCGACCTTGACATGATTTCTGAAATTTTGGTATTAAACATATACGTTGGCATAATGACCTCCTGTTAGCACTAAGCTTTAAGCCTTCAGCTTTCAGCCTTCAGCCATCAGCAGCTGTCAGCTTCTGAAAGCTGAGAGCTGATAGCTGACGGCTCTATTTCTTTTCCAACTCCAAAATCTTGATCTGCAGATCCTTGATCTCATCCTCATACTTTTGTATCGTGGCATCCATATGAATAGACTTGCGGAACTGCTCAAACTCCTTACCTTCAGCGAACTGGGCGACCGCCTCGACCGTTCCTTTTGTCTTCTCATCAAGAAGTTCAAGCTTCATCTTGCCTTCTGACACGCGCAGCTTCAACGAACGCAGGGCATGCTTTTCTTCATCCAAAGACTTCTCGATCTGAACGATCTCCGCATCTGATTTCTTAAGCTTGGCAATGCGATCCTCATAACTCTTGTATTCCGCAGTCACCCGCTCAAGATCAACAGAAAGGCGCTTAAGCTCCGACTCCCTGGCCGCCACCTGCTCCGCGCTCGCCCCTGACGCTGCCTGACGTTTCTCTGACTCCGCCAGATCTGCCGTAAGCTTTTGGACCTCGCGATCTTTCGCCGTCAAATCAAGCATCTTAGCCTGCAGATCATCTTTCAATCTCCTTAATTCATCAACAACTCTCTGCGCCGCCTCTTCCTTAGTCGCTTTTCTGGCTATCTCGAGTTCCTTCTGAGCCTTAAACGACTCGATCTCTTCTTCCTTAAGAGCCAGCGCATTGGCCTTTTGCTGGATATCATTTCTCAATTTTCTGATCTCATCGTTGAGCTTCTGGATATCCTCTTCCTTACCAAGCCTCTTCGCTATCGCAAGATCCTTCTGAGCCTTCATCGCCTGGATCTCTTCGTCCTTAACAGCCAGCTCACTCATCTTAAGCTGAACATCATCTTTTAATTTCTTGATCTCATCGTCAACATTCTGGGCATCACCTTCCTTAACAGACTTCTTAGCCGTTTCAAGCTCCTGATGCGCCTTCTCAAGATCCTCCTGCGATTTCTTGATTTCCGCGTTCAGCCTAAACAGTTCTTCCCTGACAGATGTAGCTGAACTTAACAGTTCGCTTTTCGCCTTATCCATCTGAACCTTGAGGTCCTGGATCTCTTGATCCTTTTTCGCGATCTCCCCAACTTTTTGCTCCAGCTCAGACTTGAGGTTTAAAGATTCCTCACTTAACGGCTCGCCCTTCTTCTTATATTCCTGCAGTTCAAGAGTGGCGGCGCTGAGCGATTCTTTTAATTTGGCCATCTCAGGGCCTGAACCCGCCGCATACTGGAGCTCCATCGTCAAACGCTTGATCTCCTTATCCTTCACTGACATCTCCGCGACGCGGATCGACTCATCCACCAGCTGACTTTTTAGCTGCGCCATCTCTTTTTCCAAAGAAGCCTTCTCTCGCGATGGCTCCCCCTGCTGACTTTTTAACGGCGCCAGCTCATTTTCCAAAGAAACCTTCTCACGAGCCTGATCAAGCTGTTCTCCCCTCGCTCTCGTGAGTTCCTGCTCAAGTTTTGCTATTTCACCATCCTGAGGTGGCGGTCCACTCTTTACAGCCTGAGCGCCTTGGCCAGCCGCCGCTAACTGGGCTTTTAATTTTTCGACTTCCTTATTCAGCTCCGCATACCCCCGAGATGCCATAAAGAGCGCAAGACAAAATAATACAAAGTAAACAGCGACTCCTATCATCAGGCCCATATTATTTCCCCATAAGTTAGAATGGATTAGCTCGGTCACGTTTTCTTATCCTCAGGCTTGCCCTTAAGAGCGCGAAGCTTACGGAGTCGCTCCAGATTCGCATCAATGCTTTTTGTTTCCTTCTCTTCCACGCCCACTTCACCGAGATTGCTCTGTACCTTCTGATCCTTGTAAAGAGACGAGAAATCAACCGAGGCATACTCGCCTGACTCCTGATATTCCCGGATCCTGACCTCACGCGCTGGCCCGGACAGAGTCCCGAGTTCCTTCAGCATCGCCTGGATCTTGTCCGAAAGTTTATTACTCACCTTATCCAGAGATCCCTCCAGCATTGATCCCATATGAGTCTTAAATTCATCGAGCGTCATCCCGCCGGGTGCCGCTGGCGCACTAGCGACGGGAAGCGGAGAGGACTCCACCGCCTTTTTTGGCTGTGCCTGGATCCTTTTCAGGCGTAAGCCCACAGCATCCAAAGACCCGATAAATTCATTTAACGAAAGCTCCGCCATCATGAGATCTTCGTCCAGCTCATTGCGTAAAGAACGAATTCCCTCAAGCCGCTTGGACAAGGCTGGCAGCAGAACCAACGGATCATCTGACTCGTTTGTATGTCGCCCGATCATTTCTTCTCCCCACCCTCGATCGCATTAAAAAGGCACCCACGCACAACACTTGTAAACGGCTCTTTAGCATGCAGAATATTGCCGACAGAAAATCCGAATTTAGCAGCCTTGATTTCTTCCTTAACAACACTAATGAACCCGGAGACCATCGATGACCCACCGGCAAAAACAATATCTACCGGTTCCTTGAACTGAAGGGTATCTGAACTCTTGCCGAAAACACGGGACATGCTCTCAACGAGATAATTAATGTAATTCCGATAATATATAGCGATCGCTTCTTCTTCTCTGCTTTTTGGATTCTTGATATCCAGCCCATGTTCTTTAATGTGAGAAACCCGACTCATGGGGATACCCAGGACCGTCGATGCGCTCTTATCGATCCAGTCCCCGCCGCGCGTGATCGAAAATGACTGGACCGGCATAGACTTGTAGGCCGCACAGATATTGACCATGCCCGCGCCACAAGATACCCCTATCCCGGTAAAATCCTGAGCTTCCAGCTCAGAGAGAACCACGGCATACCCCTCGTCAATGATCATGGGATCAAAACCAATATTACGCAAAATCCCCTCAAAAACGCCCCTGTGATAGATCGTGTCCTGATCCCGATCGATCGGCTGGGCAGGGATCGAAAAACAACATACCTCACCCTTTTCCCGCGGCTCCCATAAAATATTTTTCACCAGCAACTGAATGATCGGGATCGATTCCCCTTCGGAAGGATTAAGGATCCCCATGTTCATGGACCGCTGGGTCTCGCGTCCAAAAATATCAGCAAGTTCAAGGGCCATACTTCCCAGGACATAAAGCTTTTCGCCCAGACCTATATATTTAATCTTAAGCTTGCTTAAAAGTTCTTTTGTAGACTGATCGCCACGGACAGACAAGAAGGCATTGCGTTCATTCTTGACGAATACTCGCTTATCTTCCACCTCGCGGCTGGCGACAATATACGCCGTCCCCAGATCCAGGCCAACACCCAGCCTGAGCGCTGTCTTCTTGCGACCGCGAGTAACAAGGGCAGGAAGTTCGATCGTAGCTGCTTCTTCTTCCTCAACTGAAGATGGTTCTTCAGGAACATCCCCGATCTCCTCAACCGGTTCCTCAACCACAACATGAGAAACCCGTCGTTCCACAGGAGGAGGTGGCGGCGCAGCCCGGCGGGTAAACACAGGAGGCTTTACGTCCTTACCGGCGGCGCGATCACGGATGTACTGATTAATAGCGCGAAGCTTCGCGCGCATTTCATCAACTGGAATTTCCTGAACGGAAGCGTATTTGGAAGACTTGTGTTCTTGTTCGTTGAAAGGCTTAGTGTCCCCGCCAAGGGAGGAGTAATTTTTTATCTTCTCATTTATCTTTAATAGTCGCTTCCTAACATTCTGTAATTCATCATCGACCACTGAAGCGCCTCTTTCGTTCCTGTCAGCCACACTTTTTTCATGTCGACTTTCCGTAACCTTCTTATTCCACCTCGCTCAACCCCGCCAGGAGACAACCTCTTGCGGTCGCATACAGCGGCTCATCGGCCAGTCTGACATCATTGATCTCAAGGGGGAACGCCATCTTTTTGAGCTCGTCCTTAAAAACATCCACAAATCCACCGATCATGGAAGAACCACCGGCGCAGACAATGTCAATGGCCTCAGGAAACTGCGGCATGGACTCAGCTTTCTCAAACTTGGTCTTAATATTGACCAGTGTATAATTGATCAAATTGCGATACAAACCGCCTCTTCTTCACGATTGGCGGGCTTGTTAATATTGATCCCCTTTTCCTTGATCGCGGTCGCACGGGTCGTCTTGATCCCAAGAACCTGTGCCACATTCCGGTCAACCCAGTCCCCGGCCCGACTTGTCGCAAAACTGATCGCAGGAATGGTCTTGTAAGATACGCAAATGTTAAACATCCCGCCGCCGGCAGAAATGCCGATGCCGGTAAAATCCTTATCCCCCAACTCTGCGAATACAACCGCATGCCCCTCATTCATGGGCTTTCCGATATAACCCAGATTCTTAAGAGCTCCCTGAATGACGCTGGTGTGATACACAATGTTAAAATTAGCGTCAACTGGGTCCGCGGGAACAGAAAAATAACAAAGCTGATCCTTAAAATCAGGCTTACCCAAGACCGCCTCAACCAAAAGAGCGAAGATCGGAACCGCATCCGCCTCTCCCGGGCTCATGACACCATCCTGCATAGGACGCCGTACGACCTTGTTCATGATATTGGCCAGTTCAAAGGCGGAATCGCCAAGGACATACACCTTTTTCCCTAATTCGGCGTACTGGACCTTTTGCTTCTTGAGCATATTCAAGGTAAAAGCATTCGCCTCGATATCCAAAAACGTGTGACGCATGAGTTTCAACTTGATCTTGCCCTTGTCATCCTGCTCAGCCCCGACCAGGTTCATTGTCCCTACGTCCAGCCCTTTAACTTTTCCCATACCAAAAACTCCTTTTTATCCTGCCCCTTTAATGTGATCCCTGTAAAGTCGGGGGTTACTTAATATATAATTCTATTAACGTTTCGCCTTGTAATAATGCTCCCTCGCCCGGGCACGCGTATCGGCGAGCATAAGACGGATCTCATCCAAGCTCTCCTTGGCGCGTTCCAATTCGCGAGCGGCCTGATCTCTTTCCGTAACCGCCGTGCTCAACTCCGATTGCGTCCCCTCAAGCTTACCGCCCAGTGATTCCTTCTCATCCTCGAGCAGGGAAACCTGATGATGCAGACTCTGAATCGTCTTGTTTGCACTCGAAAGCTCGAGTTCAATCTGCTCAATGCGTGTATCACGGCCCTCACACTCTTTTTCAAGTGCCGCGATCTTGTTGCTCAAATCTTTATTAACCGCCTCCCGCCCATCAAGCTCCTCTTCGACAGACTTCATCTTCCCAACAGATTCAAGACGCTCGTTCTCCAAAAACTCAAGCTCTGAATTCAGCTCTTCCTGAGACACAAGAAGCCCCTTCATCTCTTTCAGCTTGGCATCGGAAACAGCAGCCTTTTCTTCCGCAATTTGAGCACGATTCTTCAATTGCTGAATTTCCCTCTCCTGAGCATCCTTAAGACTGAAGGAAGCATCCAGCTGCTTCTCGAGATCCGAGATGATCTCAAAAACACTGACCTTCTCCTCTTCAGGAGACATAATATATTTTGTGGCTTCCTTCACCTGCTTCACGGCAGAACGAATGGCCACCTTAGATTCAACGACCGATGGCCCCGGTCTTTGCGTCGCTGGCTTTATGGTTGACTGCAGAAGAGGATTATCGATCAACGACCTTCTTCTGGGATCCGCCACTTTACTTACTGGATTTCTTCTGGGATCTGACATGCATAATCTCCTTGGCTAATAGGCGGTACGCTTCCGCCCCCTTTGATTTCTCATCATACTTATAAACCGGAAGATGGGCATTATGTGCCTCTTCTAACGTGATATTCTCCGGGATCATAACCTTAAACACCTTATTGCCAAAATAATTTCTGATGGCATTACGGGCTTCGCTCGTCACCAAACGCTCGCGGTAACGGGTGATCAGAACTCCCGTGATCTTGATATCACATCCAAGCCCGACACGAACATTCTCCACGATCTCCTCCAGCAACTTGATCCCCTTGAGAGAAAAGAATTCCGGACAAATGGGCACCAGAAGCTCGTCGCACGCCGTAAGGGCATTGACCGTCAACAGGCCCAACGAAGGCGGCGCATCGACGATCATATAATCATATTTAAGTTTACGCGTATAATGGAATAAAACTTTCTCACGGCCGATATGCTCATTGATCCTCAAGGTCGCACCAGACAGCTCGATATCACTCGGCACCACATCGATCCCAAAGGCATCGGAATGCTGAATGACCGACTGGATATCCATCTTATCAACAATGACATTATAAATATTAAATTCAAATCTCTGATTTCCGAAGATGGCCGCCGTAGATGAATACTGGGGGTCCATATCGATCAAAATGACCTTTTTCCCGGCCCGCGCCAATTCTGCCGCCAGATTTAACGAAGTCGTTGTTTTCGCAACGCCGCCTTTTTGATTCGCAACGCAAATTCTTCTCATAGGCTCACTTTGTCTTTCCTACATTCAATAAAGCGCTACCATCACCAAACAAAACTCCCACCTGAAAACAAATTGTATTTAAAAAACCTTTAC
>JADGCU010000067.1 GCA_015228785.1 Candidatus Omnitrophota bacterium | reverse complement strand
CCGGATGAAGCCGGTGCCGGTTGCGGTTACGATTCTCGCGCATCTCAACAAGCCTGTTAAGGATAATGTGGTGAAGGTGTTGAATGCAGCGATCGCAAATGCTAAACAGAAGGGTCTTGCCGAGGACCAGTTGGTGGTTTCTAAGATTACGGCAGATCAGGGTCCGGTATGGAAGCGCCATCGTGCGGCGACCATGGGCCGGGCGAATCCGATTCTCAAGAAGACGACGCATATTACCGTCGAGCTTGATGTAAAGACGAAATAAGGGGTTCACACGTGGGTCAAAAAGCATCTCCTATCGCATTACGTATTGGCATTAATAAAGATTGGCGCAGCAAGTGGTTTGCTGAAGGCAAGGACTACGCCAAGGGTATTGTTGAAGATTACAAAATCCGTCAGTACATTAAAGAGAAATTTGTTCAGGGGGCGGTTTCATCTGTTGAGATCGAGCGCCTTGCAGATCAGGTTAAAGTGCGGATCGCATCTGCCCGTCCTGGTGTTATTATTGGACGCCGTGGCGCGGATATTGACCGGTTGAGAACAGATCTTGGGAAGATTACAAAAAAAGAGATCAATGTTGATATTAAAGAGATTAAGAATCCTGCTGTGGATGCGACGCTTGTTGCTCAGGGCGTTGCTTTTCAGATGGAAAAGCGTGTTGGTTTTCGTCGGGCGATGAAGCGTTCGGTCGAGCAGACCATACAGGCGGGTGCTAAGGGGATCAAGATTATCGTTTCGGGTCGTTTGGATGGGGCTGAGATCGCCCGTCGTGAGAAGTATCATGTGGGTAAGATTCCGCTTCAGACGTTTAGGGCTGATATTGATTACGGGTTTGCTGAGGCGCATACGACATTTGGATGTATTGGTGTAAAGGTTTGGATTTATAAGGGCGACACTATTAAAGATAGTAAAAGAGCAGAGGCATAAGTCGTCCCGATGTTATGTTGGGATGAGTCTCGCTATAAAATATTAAAGTTGGGAGAAGTATCATGGCATTGATGCCTAAGAGAGTTAATTATCGTAAGGCCCAGAAAGGCAAATGCCGCGGCATTTCTACACGAGGCGATCGGTTATCCTTCGGTGAATATGGTTTGAAGTCGCTTGAGAATGGGCGTGTCCGTGCTAATCATATTGAGGCATGCCGTGTGGCGTTGGTGAGAAAATTGAGAGGTGCCGGAAAACTTTGGATCAATGTGTTCCCGCATAAGCCTGTGACAAAGAAACCCGCAGAAACTCGTATGGGTAAGGGCAAGGGCGATCTGGATCACTGGGTTGTTATCGTCAAGCGTGGCCGTATCCTTTTTGAGATCAGCGGTGTTCCTGAGGATTTTGCGAAGAACCTTCTTCGTTTGATCGCGTTTAAACTTCCGGTGAGAACAAAGTTTGTCACCAGACATCAGGTGAAATAAGCATATGGAATTAAAAGAATTACGTAATTTAAATGACGGTGAGTTGAGTGAGCGGGTCAAGCTTCTTAAGAAGGAGCTTTTTGATCTGCGGCAGTTGAACCGTTTGGGTCAGGTTGAAAAGCCGTCCCGCTTCCAGGCGATCAAAAAAGAGATTGCCAAGATCTTGACGATCATCAACGAAAGAAAGAAGAGCAATGGAAAAAAGAGATAATAACCGCAAAGTTCTGATCGGAACGGTCATGAGCGATAAGATGATGAAAACCCGTGTTGTTCAGGTTCTTTTTACGGGGGCTCATGCCAAGTATGACAAGCAGATTAAACATCATGCTAATTATAAGGCCCATGATGAGAAGAATGAGGCCAAGACTGGGGATGTTGTTACAATCATGGAGACCCGTCGTTTATCGAAAGATAAACGCTGGACGATCGTCGAAATTGTAAAGAAGGGGAGCATGAAAGAGGCGGTGGCGATATGATCCAGATGAAGACTATTCTTCAGGTTGCGGATAATACGGGCGCACGTACGGCATCTGTGATCGGCGTTTTGAATGCTAAGGGAAAACTAACGGCCGAACTCGGCGATATTGTCAGAGTTAATATCAAAGAATCAACGCCTGATGCAGCGATCAAGAAGGGCGAAAAGGCCAAGGGCGTTGTTGTTCGTACCAAGATGCGCGTTCGTCGACCGGATGGGACTTATGTCCGTTTTGATACCAATGCCGTTGTATTGATTGATGATGCTGGAAATCCTAGGGGAACACGCGTGTTCGGTCCTGTGGCCCGTGAGCTCCGGAATATGGAATATATGAAGATTATTTCTTTAGCCCCCGAGGTTGTCTAATGTTACGCATTAAACGTGATGATAAGGTTATGCTGATCGCTGGGAAAGACAAGGGAAAGACCGGTAAGGTCATTAAGGTTTCCCTTCAGGACCAGTCTGTTGTTGTTGAGAATTTAAATCTTGTTAAGAAAGCAGTTAAAAAGAGCGATCAGTATCCGAATGGCGGGTTTATTGAGATGGAGAAACCTGTTCACATTTCAAATGTCATGCTGATTGATCCTAGGACAAATAAGCCGACCCGGACGAGAACCAGTGTTCTTAAAGATGGTTCCAAGCTCCGCGTGAGTGTTAAGAGTGGCGAAACGATCTAAGAGGTGAAGAACGTGAAATCGGAATTGTTTGAAAAGTATCAAAAAGTTGTGATCCCGGCGATGAAAGAGAAGTTTGGGGTTAAAAACCCGATGGCTCTTCCGAAACTGGAAAAGGTCGTTATTAATATGGGTGTTGGCATTGCGATTACGGATGTCAAAATTCTTGAAGTCGCAGCGGCTGATCTTGCCACGATCTCTGGTCAGAAACCGTCGATCCGTCGTTCTCGTAAGGCTGTTTCAAATTTTAAGCTTAGGGAAGGGGCTCCGATTGGATGTAAGGTGACCCTGCGTCGCGCGAGGATGTATGAATTTCTAGGTAGATTGATTGATGTGGCATTGCCGCGTATTCGTGATTTTAATGGCATTTCGGTCAAGTCTTTTGATCGCGAGGGGAATTATACCCTTGGCGTTAAAGAGCATTCCATTTTTCCAGAGATCGATCCGACTCGTCGTGATTTTCGTATTCAGGGGATGGATATTACAATTGTTATTAAGGGTGGTAACCCGCAAAAGAATATTGATTTTTTGAGGTTACTGGGCGTTCCGTTCGAGAAAAATAAGAAGGATTAGATAGCGTATGGCCAAGAAAGGTTTGATCAATAAGTCTCTGAAAACGCCGAAATTCTCGACGCGCGGGCATAATCGTTGCCGTATTTGTGGACGTCCGAGAGCGTTTCTGCGTCGTTTTGGTGTCTGTCGTCTTTGCTTTCGTGAACTTGCTCGTAAAGGCGAGATCCCGGGTGTTAAGAAGGCGAGCTGGTAATAGCGGTCCTCTGGTGAACAGGGGAAGAATGAATAAGGATACAAGAGAGGTTTTTCAAGATGGCAGTCACAGATTCAGTCGCCAACATGTTAACGATCATCAGGAATGCCCTGAAGGTCCGTAAAGAGACAGTTGATATTCCTGCTTCGAAGCTGAATGAAAAGATCCTGGGGATCTTTAAGCAGCATGGGTTTATCGAGGATGTTCGTTTGTTGAAGGATAACAAACAGGGTGTTCTTAAGATTTATTTGAAATATGAAAACAAGAAGTCGGTCATCGTTGGTTTGTCCCGCGTTTCGAAATCCGGCCTTCGCGTCTATGTCGCTAACGACGAGATTCCTAGAGTCCTGAGCGGAATGGGTACGGCGGTTCTTTCGACGTCCAAGGGCATCATTGATGATAAGGAAGCTCGTAAATTGAAGACCGGGGGCGAAGTCCTCTGTTACATTTGGTAAGGTGTTATGTCAAGAATAGGTAAGATCCCACTCGCACTTCCGAAAGAAGCAAAGGTCAATATCACGCCAACAACGGTGAATATGGAAGGCCCGAAGGGTAAACTTTCGGTTCCGCTTCCTTATGGCATCAAAGTTGAGCAGAATGATAAAGGTCTTTGTGTGTCTCGCGTCAATGATACGAAGCAGAACAAAGCTAATCATGGAACCGTACGCGCGCTTTTGAAGAATATGATCCTTGGCGTTACTAAAGGGCATACGAAGGATTTGGAGATCCAGGGTATCGGTTTTCGCGCTACTGTTGCAGGACAGAAGCTCACATTGAATTTGGGGTTCAGCCATCCCGTTGTGTTTGATGTGCCCGCTGGCGTGAAGATTGCTGTCGGCAAGCCGACGGAGATCAAGATGGAGAGCGCCGATAAAATTCTCATCGGTCAGACGGCTGCGAAGATCCGTGATATTAAACCGCCGGAGCCTTACAAGGGTAAGGGTATTCGTTATGTCGGCGAGGTTGTTAGACGTAAACAGGGTAAATCAGCAACGAAATAATTGACTTATGGCTAAAAGAACAGTTGGCGAGACAAAAAGAATATACCGTCACATGCGCATACGCAAAGAGATGTCCGGGAGCCCGGAACGTCCGCGCTTGTGTATTCATCGCAGTTTAAAGAACCTTTCCGCGTCCTTGATCGATGATACAACCCACAAGGTTCTTATGGGTGTCACGACGTTGGCAAAGGGTGTGAAGACCCAGATTAAGACCGGGGGCAATATCAAGGCCGCTGAGATCCTTGGCGAGGCGTTTGCCAAAGAAGCTGTTGCTAAGGGTTATAAGAAGATCGCCTTTGACCGTGGCGGATATCTTTATCACGGTCGTGTGAAGGCGTTCGCTGATGCAGCGAGAAAAGCAGGATTGGAATTTTAAGCGATATGGATGAAAAAGACATGAAACCACAGGTTCCTTCAGCAACCCCTGGCGAGATGCAGTCGGTTGATAAGACGGATAAAAAGTTGGCGTTTTCTTCTGATCTTAATCCCGCGGGAGCTCCCGGCGGTGAAAGAGAAGGTCGTGGCGGCCGTGGCGCAGGTCGTGGTGCCGGACGTGGTGGCGCAGGCCGTGGTCGTGGACCGGGTCGTGGCGCTCCTAAGGAAGAAGCAAGCGGCATGATTGAGAAGGTCATCAAGATTAGCCGTGTGGCCAAGGTTACTAAAGGTGGAACAAAGCTTTCTTTCACGGCGCTTGTTGTCGTGGGTGATGGCAAGGGTAAAGTTGGATATGCTTTGGGTAAAGCGGCTGAAGTCGCTGTTGCGATCAAGAAGGGTATGAATGCTGCCAAGAAGGAACTTATTGAGGTTCCTGTTCATGGGATGACGATTCCTCATTTGGTAATCGGTTCTTGGTGTGCGACGCGCGTAATGCTGAAACCTGCGGCTCCTGGTACTGGCGTTATTGCGGCGGGGCCTGTTCGTGCGATTTGTGATGGTGCCGGCATTAAGAATATTTTGACAAAGATCCATCGTTCCAGCAATCCGATGAATGTGGTCAGGGCGACATTTGAAGGGATCTCTCAATTGAAGAAGAGACCTTTGAAGGATGCCGAAACAAAGCCATCTGTGGATACAAAGTAAAGGGAATATATGTTTCTTCATGAGTTAAAATCTCCCAAGGGATCAAGGGAAAAGAAATTTCGTCCGGGTCGCGGTCCGGGTTCTGCAATGGGCAAGACATCTGGTCGTGGACATAATGGTCAGCGGTCACGTTCTGGCCGGGGGATCATTCTTGGTTCTGAGGGTGGTCAGATGCCTCTCATTCGCCGTCTTCCCAAGGTTGGTTTCAATACGTTAAATCCCATTGTGTATCAAATTGTTCATCTTGATGCCTTGAATCGTTTTGATTCGGGGACAATTGTAGGTGTTCATAGTCTTAAGAAAGAAAAACTTTTAGCGAGCAATCGCAAGCCGTATAAGATTCTTTCCCGCGGCGAATTGAAGAAGGCGCTTACAGTTCGTGCACATGCTTTTTCAGCGGGAGCTGCTGAATTGATTCAAAAAGCTGGCGGCAAGGTGGAAGTGATCGGAAAAAAAGAAGAGAAGACCGAAGTCAAGAAGGCGAAATCATAGCGCATGCTCTCGCAATTCTTTAAAGCGTTAGCGACGTGTTTTAAGATTGAGGATCTTCGTAAGAAGATTCTTTTCACGCTGGGTATTGTGGCGGTCTATCGGTTGGGATGTTTTATTCCGACTCCTGGGATCAATGCCAAGGCTCTCGCGGAACTCTTTAACCGTCTCACCGAGAGCACCGGTGGAGGGAATGTTTTTTCGATTATGAACATGTTCTCGGGAGGTTCGCTCGAGAAGTTGACAGTTTTTTCTCTCGGGGTAATGCCCTATATCTCGAGTTCGATCATTATGCAGTTGTTGACGGCTGTTATCCCGGCTTTGGAGAAGCTTTCCAAGGAAGGGCGGGCTGGGTATCAGAAGATCAATCAGTATACTCGTTATGGAACAGTGGTTTTGGCCCTGATCCAGTCATTCTTTATTGCTCTTTGGCTTGAAACACCCCAGGCGATGGGGCAGGGAGCCCTTGCTCTGGTGAGTAATCCGGGATGGGGGTTTCGTCTTACGACAGTGTTGGCGCTTACGACAGGAACTCTGATTATCATGTGGTTGGGGGAGCGTATCCAGGAGCAGGGTATTGGTAATGGGATGTCTCTCATTATTACTGCGGGTATTCTTTCGTCCGCCCCTGCGGCGGTTACACAGCTGATCATGCTTCTCTCTCCTCAAGCTGCGGCTGGGGCACAGTTACAGCCGTTAACCGTTTTGATAATGTGTGGTTTGTTTGTAGCTGTTGTTATTGCGACAACCCTGATTTCTCAGGCTCAGCGTCGTATTCCAGTTCAGTATGCGAGGCGCGTTGTGAATAGTCGTGTGTATGGCGGGCAGAATTCATTTATTCCGCTTAAGGTCGATACGGCAGGTATTATCGCGATCATCTTTGCGCAGTCGATCATTCTTTTTCCGGCGACGATTGCGAGTTTTATCCCGGCGCAGGGAATCAGCCATTTTGCAGCATATTTGGCACGTGGACAATGGCCCTATTATGCGCTGTATGGGGGGCTTATTGTTTTCTTCTGTTATTTTTATACAGCCATTGTGTTCAATCCGACTGATGTCGGGGAAAACATGAAGAAGCATGGCGGATTTGTTCCCGGTATACGTCCAGGGAAGGATACCGCAGATTATTTAGATTTTGTTTTGACGCGTATTACATTGGTGGGTGCTCTTTATATTTGTATTGTTGCTGTTATGCCGGATGCGATCATGGCGTCAGCCAGGGTTCCGTATCTTGTTGCTTCCTTTTTTGGTGGCACTGGTATTTTGATCACGGTTGGTGTTATGCTTGACACGATGAAGCAGATCGAAGCACATTTGCAGATGCATAATTATGAGGGGTTCATGCAATCCGGTCACTTGAGGGGAAGACGATGATCATCGTTCTTTTAGGAGCTCCTGGCGCCGGGAAGGGCACACTCGCAGCAGCGCTGAAGGATCAGTTGGGTGTTCATCATATTTCTACAGGCGACCTTATTCGCGCGGAGATCAAGGCTGGTTCTGCCATTGGCAAAGAGATCGAGGGCTATGTCAAGTCTGGCGGGCTTGTTCCGGATGAGGTCGTGACCAAGATGATCGCCGAGACGGTCAAAAAGACCGCAGCG
>JADGCU010000066.1 GCA_015228785.1 Candidatus Omnitrophota bacterium | reverse complement strand
GGGACACATTGAGCTAGCCCAGATTTGACGGACGGTTTAATTGTACACAGCTCGTTGCTCCATAGCCTCGGGTGTTATGTATCCCAACGTTTGATGTATCCGCTGCCTGTTATAAAAGATCTCGATGAATTGAAAGATCTCTGATCGGGCATGATCCCGATTCCAGAACACTTTCCCAAGCGTTAACTCATTCTTAAGCGTACTAAAAAAGCTTTCTGCGACCGCATTATCCCAGCAATCTCCTTTACGGCTCATGCTGGGGATCATTCCATACTGACAAAGCCTATTGCGGTATTCATGAGACCCATAAAGAGCTCCCCGGTCTGTATGATGTATTAACCCAGGCTTAAGCTGCCGGCCATTGATAGCCATATTAAACGCATTAAGAACTAACTGCGCGTTATTTCGTTCTGACATCGACCAGCCAATGACTTTTCGTGAATACAGATCCAGCAATACAGCTAAGTACAACCATCCATTACGAGTCGGGATACAGGTCACATCTCCAACCCAAGCCTTGTTTGGTTGATCTGCGCTAAATGTTCTTTTCAGAACATTCGGAGCGATCCACTTGGTATACTTTGACTGCGTTGTGACCTTAAAGCGTTTTCTCCGACGAGTTTCAATGCCGTTGATCCGCCTGATCCGCGCAACCCGATGCTTCCCGCATTGAATACCTTTGCTTCGCAGCGCTTCCCAGATCTTGATCGTGCCATAGCGCTCTTTCGCATCAAGGTGCGCTTGCCGGATCTCTTTCAATAACCGCTCTTCCTCTTTTTGGCGATAACTGACTGGACGCTTTCTCCAGCCATAGTATCCGCTAATGCTCACATCAAGAACAAAGCACATCTTCCGGACCCCGTGATCAATCTTGTTCCTATCAATAAACGCGTACTTTATTTGAGGTCCCTGGCAAAGTACGCTGCCGCTTTTTTTAATATGTCACGCTCCTCTTTGACCGCCTCTAGCTCCCGGCGCAAGCGAGTGACTTCGCTCTCATCTTCTTTCCTTGGACGTCCTGGTCCATTCTTGAAAGTTCCTGAGCCCTTTTCTTCAACCTGAGCCCGCCAACGATAAAGCAACTCCCGTTTTATCCCGAGCTCCCTAGCTATCTCAGCTGCAGGCTTGATGCCTTCCCGCAGCAGCTTAATAGCCTCCAGCTTAAATTCTTTTGAATGCTTACAATCGTTCTCCATTGGACACCTCCAGGTTACTATTGTACCCTATTGAAGTGTCCGTCAGAAGCGGGTCAGCTCACATTGAGTTTTGAATGCTCTGTTGCCAAAAACCTAATGTGTCTTGGTTTTCTCAGGGGAATTACGCCCGGAATATGAAAGATATTTCATATCCCGCCGGCCATCGTCGATAAATATCCCCCCTCAAGGGGGTCTTCGGGTTGGCAAACTGCCCAAAGTGTTTTATACTTCCTTATATAAGTTGGATTCCGTCTATTTACATAACAGGAGATCATTATGTTTCAGGATTACTTTGTGTCTGCCGGTCAGAAGCTGATCAGGCTTGTCCTTATTGTGTCGTTGGTGCTTTCACCCACCATGGGCTATGCCCAGAGCGTGCTTCTTCCCGCACCGGACAAGATGATCACAATGACCGCTGCTTTTACGCCTGTCATCCTCAAAGGCATGGTCATTCATCCGGAAGACCCTCTTAAATTCGATTTTCTGATGGATACAGGATCCGCCCGCGCAACCGGCGAGGACCTGCGTGTGGAAGCTGACAAGGCGATCAAGTATTTTCTGGCCTCTCTTACCGTTCCGCAAGAGAGCATGTGGGTCAACCTGTCACCTGTGGAAAAAGATCGTGTCATCCCCGAGGCCTTTGGCAAGACCGTCATGGGCCGCGACCTGTTGGGGGAGGATTATGTTCTGAAGCAATTGGCGTCTTCTCTTCTCTATCCTGAAAGCGATCTGGGCAAGGAATTCTGGACGAAGATCTACGAATTGTCTCAGCGTGAGCTGGGGACAACGGACATTGATGTCAGTCAGTTTAACCGCGTCTGGATCGAGCCTGATACGGCCCAGGTCTGGGAGAACGACGGCAAGGCGATCATCTTGAAGAGTCATTTGAAGGTCATGTTGGAAAATGATTACTTGGCAGAAAATAAGCACAGAGCACAGAGCGCAGAGCACAGAGCGCAGAGCGTAGAGCAAAAAGTAGACAACGGGGAACAGGGTACGACAGCATCTACAGCTCCCAGCTCTGGGCTCCAGGCTCTGAGCTCTTCGGAATCCACCAAGCAGGTCTTCCGTCAGGTTCTTCTCCCGGTTCTCGAAAAGGAAATTAACGAAGGCGCTCATTTTGCGCGACTCCGCCAGATCTATTCGGCCATGATCTTATCCTCCTGGTACAAGATCCGCCTGAAGGAGAGCCTTCTTTCCAAAGCTTATGCGGACAAAAACAAGGTGACAGGTGTTGATTTCAAGGAAGGGTTTGACAAGGAAGCCATCTACGCGCGCTATTTGGAGGCGGTGAAGAAGGGCGTGTTTAACTACATTAAGGAAGAGCCGGATTTTCAGGTGAGCGCAGAGCGCAGATCACAGAGCGCAGAGCAAAAAGCAGACAACGGGGAACAGGGTACGACAGCATCTACAGCTCCCAGCTCTGGGCTCCCAGCTTCGAGTATTGCGGTGATTCCGCGGCGTTACTTTTCCGGTGGGTTTGAAGGGGCGATGTTAAGTAAGGTCGTGGCCGCCGGGCTCATTGTGGCAGCTTTGCTCGGCCTGTCACCCGAGGCCCGTGCCCAGGCAGAGGACGCAACGCGCCCGAAGGGAGATATGGTTCTGGTTGCGGCTGGCGTTCAGGATGTTGGCCCCAAGGCAGATGGCGGGTATCTGGCAGATGCTGGTCAAGGCATCGTCAGTCCTGATGCTTCTGGTAAAGATTCCGAGTCCGCGATGTTAAACATTCGTTCTTTGAGGCAAAAAATCCATAGAGCCAGAGTCGCATCTATGCAGAGGCGATTGTCTGCTTTAAGTAGTAGAGACATTGTAAGAATGTTGACAGGAATCAATTCTGCTTTGGCTATTGAGGCGTTAGAGAATAATCTTGGTAAAGGTACAATTGAATGGATTATCAATAGCATCTTAAAGGATGGACTTTCAAGTTATTACGCTGATGACCGGTCTCAAGCGAATAAAATATTGAGAAATTTGGAACAATTCTTTCTTAATAAATCTAGTCCGGAAGATTCACAGGTGAAAAAAGTTTTGTTAGAAAATATAGATATCTTGAAGAAGGCTTTCCCAGATAATTTTGCTATTAAGAGGACTGAGACAG
Source organism: Candidatus Omnitrophota bacterium (assembly GCA_015228785.1). Classification (GTDB taxonomy): domain Bacteria; phylum Omnitrophota; class Gorgyraeia; order Zapsychrales; family Fredricksoniimonadaceae; genus JAAYZZ01. Next base: position 4,369 of record JADGCU010000066.1, on the reverse strand, counting down.
CAGGAAACGCAGGGGATGGTCAGGTAAATTCATATGAGATACGTCCAACTTCATCCGATTGGACTGTAATTCTTCATTTGGGTAATAAAACTTTGGAAGAGGCAGGCCTGAAAGATGAATTTAAAACATATGAATTACCCGAACAATATCCTATCGGAACGACATCTGAAAGCGTGGAATATTCTTTGGTTAAGGGGATAGATTGGGAGAGGGCGCGCAGTTTTATGTTGCAACTTACCAGAGATAATGTGGTGCGAAAAGTAGCAGAATTGAGAACTTCTATTTCCGAACTCGCCATGGCGAAAGAGGGCGTAAGTGCTCCTGCCGAGAAGGCGATGCTGGGGTTGAGCTGGATCCTGTGGAAGCATACGGGCACAGAACTTGAGTCTAGAGTGGAAGCTTATCTTCGTAAGCAGGATACAAAGGCGCTGGTGAAGCTTGTAAAGTATGATAATAAACTTGTCCGGATGAAAGCAGTGGATAGGTTGATTGATACTCGGGATCGCGACGGGTTACTGGATGTGGGCGCGCCAGCAGTTCCCAGGCTTGTTGAAAAGTTGAAAATATCGTCTGGCAATGAGAGGGGCTTTATCGCTCAAACGCTCCAGTCATTGAGTTGGGCGCCGCAGGCAGTAGATGAGAAAGTCCCGTTTTATGCTGCGTTTCAGCAGTGGGATAAGCTGGTCGGCTTTGGTGCTGTCGCTGTTCCTGTGTTAGTTGCCAAGCTTATTGATTCGGAAGAAAGGCAGGATTTTAATGCGTACAATAATTACAGTGATGTTTTGTTTAGGCTGAAGGACGATAATGGGATATTTCGGTATCAGTATGAAGAGGGAGGGAGGGAGGAAGGTCCTTCGGGCGTTTATGTGCAGGATGATGCGTTGCAAGCTTCTGGCTGGCTTGGGGATTCTCCGCAACGGTATAGGTATAACAGCAGGTACTGGGCAAAAGTAGACCGTATTTCAAGGCAGGAAGTTCGTAGAGTTGACATCGGGCCTGGGTCTTGGGTCGAATATGCCATGGGGGATTTGGCTTCCCTGATGAAAAAAGCACCGCTCAAATTGAAGATGAACCTGGGCGTCGTGGCAGTCAGTGACGCTGTAGCATTCATCGAACGTCATCCCATGCTGACTGCTGGATATACACAGGAGGAAGTCAAAGCCGAAATGGCGATGGTCAGCGAGGCCTTGCAATGGATTTCTCAGCATCCGTATTTAGGTAGTTTAGCTATAGGTAGTGCTGTTGGATTGCTAGCCAATTTACAAAAGCATATGGAAGTAAGGCAGGGGCTGTTTTCACTGGGAGCAGCGATGGCAATATGGCCAGCGTTTATTGCGATTGGAGGCCTTTTTTTAATTCTTGCTTTGCCAGGTACGATAATAGCGGTCGTACCAGGTTTTATGGAGGTGAAAGATTTTTATAAACAAAACTATTATTTAATACCTGCCCTGGCAGGTGGAGGGATGGCCGTGACCGCAAAGGCACTTGGGATGGCATTATGGGGCGATAAATTTAATCCCCCTGAACGCGCCATGGCGAAAGAATCTACCGGAGGACCGACCGAGCCTGCCATGAGCGTAAAAACAAAAATTGTTACCGGGGGCCTCCTTGCCGCCTTGTTGGCATCAGGTTTCTGGTCGTATACTGTGGACTTGTTCCAAATCAGGTCGCCCTTCATTGATGTTGCGCCTGAATTTGTTCAGCCAGCATATCGATATCCTACCGATATCCCGGTCAAAAGGATTGTCGTCGGCGACATTAGCAAAGATCTGGAAAATGCCGGGTTAAAGGTCAAGACAGAGCGGCTTTCTTTTGTCCCATCTTTTTCTTCGCAGGGGACATCGGAATTTGATTTCCGTTTTAAATTAACGAACAGCAGTTCTGCCAGAAAAAGCATCGGGACCACCTTCATTATTGCTTACGGAGAAGGCCCTAATCCTGTGCGGACTATTCAGCAGACTCCTGTTGGTCGCTTTGCTGAGCTTTCTCCGGGACAGTCAATGGACCTTTCTGTGAGTGCGCCTGTGACGGAGATGGTGAAACAGGTTGTCATTGTCGTTGTCATGGAAGATCGATCAATTTATACGTTCACCGTAGCGGGTGTTGACAAATTGGTCGAGAAACAGTTTCTGAATAAGGATAAAGGGGCGGAAAAGGCCATGGCACTGGAGAAGGAGCTCATGACGACCCTCGTGCCGCGGGATGAGATCAAGGCAACGGACAAGATCAATGATATTGTGATCCTCGGTAACGATGATTTCGATACCTTCCGTCATGCTTTGCGTTTGTATAGAGATTATGGTGCGGATCGGTTTGTGGTCGTTGGCGGCAAGGGCAGAATGACCGAGACGTTGATCCAAAAGGCCAGGGCGAGTGATGTTCCCGTGATCGATGAATCGAGCGAGGCTGCGGTCATTCAACGGATCATGGAATGGCTGGTTGAGCGGGAGGCGGAATTCGCGTCCCTGCGCGGTAAGCTTCCTAAATTCGATCCGGAGACCAAGAGCACAAACACACCTGAAAATATTAAGAATTACAGGGAAAAACTTCCCGTTGATATCGGCAAAAATGGCCAGCCCTACAGGATCGTCTATCTTCATGCGCCGCATCAGCAGTTGCGGGCCAAGATGACCGTGAAGAAATATCTTGCGGATGTGATTCAAGACGGCCGCCTGGTGGCTCTGGGCAATACCTCTGAATATGATTTTTCAGGCCGCAGTCAGGGGCAGATCGTGGAGGACATCCTGGGGGATGCGGTCAGGCTTATTCTTTATTCGAGTCGTGGCAATGATACGATCGCGGATGTAGATCAGGATGAGAATTTTCCTGCGGATTTTTGGACAGATGCCGCGGCGCTTTTTGAGTCGTTGCCGGAGGCTGAAAAGGATCAGATGGCCCGGTCTCTTTTTGCCATTACGAAGGGTTTGAAGAAGGCGACCGGTAAGGGGCCGGTTGCTGTCTCAGTTGAGGAGGTGTTGGCGGCGATTCCCAAGGCCCAGAAAGATTTCCTGGGGCCTATTGTGGAGCGCGTTCGTCAGAAGGAATCTGTGGCGAGTCTGCGAAATGACTTGCATGAATGGTTTGATTCGGCACGCTCGGCTGAAGAAAAGTTTGCGGCCTTGATCGGGCCCAAGCGTTTTGAAAGAACGCCACAGGGCTTTGTACCCAGGCAGATGGATGGCATCTCTCTGAGTTATTTACTGGGCGCGGATGAGGAAGGACGCAAAGTTCAGCAGCAGCTGGCAGGGCAGGCAGTCCGGTTAAAGGCAGCGTTGTCGGATGAGCTGAGAAACAAGGTTGTTTTCTTAGACCCTGCTTCGTATCACGTAACTACTGTCGATATTGCTGCTTTGAAGAAGGAATACAGGCCGTTTCAGGCTAAAATGAAGACAATGATCGCTGCGTATATGCAGAATCTTCCGGCGAGATTCCGTAATGGGATACCCGCTAAAGTCGTCGGCATTGACATGTTTGCCGCGAAATTAGGGATCCTCAAGTTCAAGCTTGAGATGGACAGGAGTTTTCTGGATGACTTCGGAAGAGAAATTTGGGGTTATCTTGCCACGGATCCGGACCTGAAAAATATTTATCCGGATGTGCCATTTAAGCCCGGGGAGGTGACATACCATATGACAGTCGGTTATATTATGGAGCCTTTGGCAGGGCAGGAAGTTAATCAATTGGCAGATGCGCTAGAGGGTTCTTTTGATCCTGCTCGACAGGTTTCTTATATACAGCCGGTTGGTGAGTTGACGGGATACACGGATATGAATACGTTCTTTCTCCTTGGGGAGGCGGCGATGGGTATCGATGGAGTGGGGTCGATCCAGCCTATCCAGCCGATCGCTCGCGTTCAGAATGATCTGAAGAAGAGGCAGCCTGCCGCTGAGGCACAGAAAAAGGGTAAGGCGTCCGCTGGTCAGGGTACGACGACTGGTCGCGGGGAAGATACTGTTGAGATATCAGATGCGGCCCGGGCCAAGCTAGCGGCGGAAGAGGGGAAGGAACTCGCCATGGGGAAAGACCTCGGTGGTATTGATCTTGATGCGAGCAAGCTGGATTTACAGATCAAGCGCGATGGGAATGGCGTGGCGCTTCCCGTTTCTGAGCAGTCATGGGATGCGATCAATATCCAGGGCTTTATCCCGGTCATCTATCGCATTGAGCCGGTCAATATGTCTGTGATCCTTGGATTAAATGCCGATTCACTTGAGAATGATCCTGTCTCTGCAGGAGCTAACGGGTTACCCGTTGGCCGTGAACCGGATCTCGTTGGCGTGTAATTGTAAATGGAATTGTAAATGAATTGTAAAAGGGGACACGTTGAGCTAGCCCAGATTTGACGGACGGTTTAATTGTACACAGCTCG
>JADGCU010000065.1 GCA_015228785.1 Candidatus Omnitrophota bacterium | reverse complement strand
AGGAGATCTGAGAAGGCCTCAAGCCCTCCGGCTGAAGCCCCGATACCGACGATGGAAAAAGACGGTGTTGTAGGTGTCTTTATTACGATAGAAAAGCCCTCTTTGTTGAATTTGAAGAGATAAAAAGAGTATAAGCCTATATTATTATTTTACTATAATAATTTCCCCGCCCCCATACTCGACCTGATTTGCGAGTGGGGTCAAAAGCATTATTCTAAAACAAAAAAATCAACCAACTAGTTCGAACTCCCCTCAGAGGTCAAGAAAATCCACTCGGCCCCGTCTCGCTATCCGCTCGCCAGGCAGCCTCGGAACAGCTTCCCAAGAATCCTTGGCAAGATGAAAAACCCTCATGCACCCGTGGCTCAGAATGACGCCAGTTCGCATGAGGGTTACATATGGGGTCCCAGACTGGATAAAAGGTAGAACTTTTAAATTGCTTCTGAAATCAAGACCCCCAACCGTACCGTTCGAAATAAACGGCCCTAACCTCCACAAAAGCACCCAACCCAAACCCGAGAGCAATCTTAAGCGGAGTATCGTTGATCCTGAAAAGCTTGAAATAAAAGAACCTTCCTAGGCGCTTTATTCGATCAATCAAACCTGTCTCCTTAATTATCTCATGCTGGACCAAACCAATCGCGTCTTATCGCCCATTTCACGATTTCTAACACAGGAACAACGGTGAATGACAAACCAATAACAACGATCCAATCAAATAAAGGAAGACTGAATGTCCCAAACGGCTTATGCAGAAATGGCAAATAAACGATCAGGGCCAGGACAACTAACTCACCCAATATGGACATATTCAGCCACTTATTGGCAAAAGGCTTTTGAAGGATCGACTCCCTGTCAGAACGATAATTGTAAGCTTTAAAGAACTGGATCAAAACCAGTGAAACAAACGTCATAGTCATGGCTTCTTTAATAGGCATCCCCGAGTTGATCGCCCACGAAAAGATCCCTAAATTAATGATCGTTGACCACACTCCACCCGCTATCATCAATATGACAACAGGACGAGAGAATATCCCGGCACGCTGATCACGTGGTCTACGCTGCATAAGATTAGACTCTGGCGGATCAACAGCAAGCGCCAAAGCGGGCAGACCGTCAGTCGCCAAATTCACATATAAAATCTGAACAGCGGTTAACGGCATGGGCATACCCAACAAAACAGCTCCCGCCATTAATCCGATCTCGCCGATATTGGAAGAAATAAGATACATCAGATATTTCTTAATATTGCCAAAAATATGCCGCCCTTCCTCAACAGCGGCAACAATGGAGGCAAAATTGTCATCCGTCAACATCATCGACGACACTTCTTTGGTGACATCTGTTCCGGTAATGCCCATGGCAATACCAACATCCGCCTTCTTCAACGCGGGAGCGTCGTTAACACCGTCACCGGTCATGGCGACAATGTGCCCGCGCTTCTGGAATGCCGCCACCACGCGCAGCTTGTGCGCCGGAGAAACCCTGGCATAGACATCAATGCCTTCAATATCCCGCTCCAAATCAGCATCACTGATCTGATCCAGCTCAACACCTGTAATAACACGCCCTCCTTTTAATATCCCCAGTTCACGTGCAATCGCCTGTGCCGTTAACGGATGATCCCCTGTGATCATGACCGGCTTGATCCCGGCGGCTTCACAGATCCGCACCGCCTCCTTGGCCTCTGCCCTGGGAGGATCGATCATCCCGACTAACCCCAGAAATATCATACCTTCACCTGCTGCCTTGATATCTGTATCCGGCTTGTACGCGACGGCAAGTACGCGCAAAGCCTCTTTGGCCATGTTCTGGATCGAAACTAAAAGACCACGACGCATCTCGTCAGTCAGGGGCTCAACTTTGCCATCCTGCTGATAAAAAGAACAGTGACCAATGATAACTTCCGCCGCCCCTTTGGAATAAGCTATCTGCCGATCACCGATGCGGCAAAGCGTTATCATCCGTTTGCTTTCAGAAGAAAATGGAATTTCGCTAACACGCACGCTTTCCTTGTCAATAGTGGCCTTGTCCAGCCCCGCTTTAGCGGCAGCAACAACCAACGCCCCTTCCGTCGGGTCCCCGATTATCTCCCAACGACCTTCTTCATCTTTATCTAACTGTGCATCCGAAGAAAGTACCCCTGCCCTCAGCAACGCTGTCAAAGACTGCGTCGGATTGACCTCTCCCCCGTTGATCAAAAACTTTCCCTCGGGCGCATACCCTGAACCATCCACGTCAAAATTTTGTCCCGGAACCAATATCTTACGGATCGTCATTTCATCTTTGGTCAATGTTCCAGTCTTGTCCGAACAAATGACCGAAGTGCACCCCAGGGTTTCTACAGTCGGCAATCGACGGATCAATGCATGTCGCTTAACCATTCGCTGGACACCAACGGCCAATGAGATCGTGACAACCGCTGGCAAGGCCTCAGGAACAACAGCCACCGCCAAGGCAATACCGAAGATCACCATTTCCAACAATGGTTGTCCGCGAAAAACACCCAAACCAACAATGATCACAACAATAACACCTGCAGCTTTGGCCAGATTGTTCCCAACATGGTCAAGATTCTTTTGAAGCGGCGTCTTTCCCGTTTCAACAGCCTGAAGCATGCCCGTGATCTTGCCAAACTCCGTATTCATACCCGTGGCCACAACAACCGCCTGCCCGCGGCCATAACTGACCACAGTCCCGGAATAAACCATATTGATGCGGTCCCCAATACCAAAATCACCCTCGCCTAAAGCGTCAATCTTCTTTTCTACAGGAAGAGACTCCCCCGTTAATGCGGACTCCTCGATCTGAAGATTGAATGATTGTACGATCCTGGCATCCGCCGGAACCTTATCTCCTGCCGCCAACAAGATCACATCACCTGGAACAAGCTCAATGGCAGGAATCTCCCTTTCCTTTCCACCCCGGATCGCTCTAGCGGTCGGCGCCGCCATACGCCGCAACGCCTCGATCGCCTTCTCAGCGCGAAACTCCTGAACAAAACTCAAAATGACAGCAAATAAAACGATCACAGCTATCGCAACCGCCTCCATGGCATGCCCCATGAACGCAGAAAGCAGGGTCGCAACCAATAAGATCTGTATCAGGATGTTCTTGAATTGTGCGAAAAACAACACCCATGGAGAAGCGCGATCAGCAGCCTTTAATTCATTCGGACCGAACTCCGTAAAACGCTTCTTAACCTCATCGTCACCCAACCCCACGTTCAAATCAGTTCGCAGGGACTCAATAACCTTATCGATAGACAGCCGGTAAAAATCATTTTGAATCATAGAAACAGCCCCTTGTTATTTTCTTATGAAGTTTGTCTGGAACATGCATCTTCCATCTTTTTCAAAATGGCTCTCTCTTGTGATGAAATCTTGAAAGCAACCCCTAGGATGCCGCCGGCGGCTTCGGCCACTTTCCTGGCCCGTCCAATCAATTCTGCCTTCAGCGTATGGCATTCTTGTTCGCTCATTATTGCGCACAACCCTTCAATATAGTGAACCCATGCGTCCAGCAATCCGGCTGGCGGACGATGATTAAGCCAATTATCAAGAAGATCATAGTCAACGGAGCCTTTCCCCATACCATTTTCGGCCGCCGCCTCTAACACAGCTTTATGCTCCCGCACATCAACATGCCCATCCGCCCAGGCGATCTCGATCAGCGGAACAACGGCAATGGAGGCCAACACTTCCGGCGATATGTCGAGCGCGATCAACTTGTCCAACACCTTGGGGTCATGGATCCCGGAAATCTCCGACAAGGCGGCCCGGGTCCGCTCCATTTTCTCAATCTTCCTGTGTTGTTCGATCAACTCGGCATCGCGCTTCCTGAAAAATGCCTCCTCTAGCGACAAACCACATTCATATAAGCTGCTATTCACGAGTAAATCTCCTTTTCTAAACAGTTAATTCTGATAAATGCTTGATCCTTTTTAACATGTTCGGGTGCGTGCTCATCAACTCCATCATCTTATCGCCCCCTCCAACACAAACAGTTTTGCTACGTAAAAGACTCAGTTCTCCGGCGTCAATTGATCCGTTTCGGTCCATGTCGAGCTGCTTCAAATCTCTCAACTCATTCATGGCCTGCGAAGGATCATTAATGAAGAACGCTTTGAGGCCTTCCGACTCCCGCAGCGACTCTTTTGACATGCGCGCCGAACCATAAACCAGTTTATAAAGCGCGGACGCCAATGCCTCCGGACGATTCCCGAATGCAACACTGGCTTTATCGGCAAAATATTCCCGAATACGGGATGCGTAAAGCACCAAAAGATTGCTAATAAAATAAAACAAGAACGCCGTAATCCCGATCATAACCGTGCCGCCAGCACCCCGATCATCCCTTCGGCCCCCGGAGAACATCATCCGCCACGCAAGGTGATACATGATCATTGGAATAACTGACAACAGCGTGATCGTCAGCACATCTCGATTCTTGATATGACCGATCTCATGCCCAATGACCGCTTTAAGCTCCTCGTCGTTCAGCAATCGCATAATCCCCTGTGTAACACACACACGCCCGTCACGGATGCCGCGACCGAAAGCAAACGCATTGGGAATATCCAGCTCAGAGATGCAAACGCGCGGCATCGGGATCTCGGCCTGGCGAGCTTGATCTTCCACCATGGCGAACAATTTTGGCGCATCCTCTTTCTTGATGTATTTAACGCGCATCGACCACTCGACAATCTTGGGGCCGATCATATACTGTACCAGCATCATTCCCAGCGAAATCGCGAGATAGACATAGAAATTGGTCACCCCCATGGATGTCCCGATCATCACGATAATGGCGTAAACAATGCCGAACAGCGCCGCCAATAAGAAAACCATCCTTAACTGTAGTGAAAACATACACCCTCCTTCATTATTTACAAAAAATACTGCAGATATCTCCAATACCAAATTCCACAACACCTGACTAATAATGCGCTCAAAGTATATCCTTGACTTTACCATTTGTAAAACTTATAGTTCCTATATTAAACATCTATAATTTCTATATATGATCCCATTCAATTATCATCATCTGTTTTACTTCTACACAGTTGCCAGGACCGGCTCTATCTCCAAAGCGTGCGAGAAACTGAACCTTGCCCAACCTACGATCAGCACACAGCTAAAACAGTTTGAACATGCCCTCAAGGCGAAGCTTTTTATCAGGGAAAAGAAGAATCTTACCCTCACCGATGAAGGCCGACATATTTTGTTCTATGCAGCGGAGATCTTTGATGTCGGAAGGGAAATGATGGATGGCCTGAACGACCATTCCCTAAAAGATCGCTTGAAGATCCAGATTGGCACATCCAATCTGACCCCTAAAGTGGCTATTGACGCTCTGTTGCATTTCTTATATCAGACCACACCCGAAGTCCATATCTCGATCCATGAAGACAGAACAGAAGCTCTGCTCGATGGGCTAAGAACGCATCTTTTAGATATTGCCGTCACTGACACAATCAGGCTTTCCCGCAATGAAGAAGATATTGAACACCATCTGGCGGCCAAAATCCCCGTATTGTTCTGCGTCAACCGCTCTCTAGCCTCAAAATATAAGAACTTTCCTGAAGACCTCAACGGCGCCCCTGTTATATTCCCAACCAGCCAAAGCCAGGTTCACGCAGCGCTTCATGAGTTCTTTATTAAACACAATGTTGTTCCAAAGATTGTCGGTGAAATTCAGGACGCTGAACTTGTGCGCGAACTGGTTCTATCAGGCATGGGCATCGCCCCCCTTAACAAGTTCACCGCAACCCAGTCGCCTGACAAGAAACCCCTCGTGATATTAAACCCACACACACAGCCTGCTGCCTTTGAACACATTTATCTGCTGACCAAAAAGCGAAAAAAGAAGCACCCGCTTGTGCCCAGGATTCTAGAACACTTCCGGCTCACAAGTTAAAAACCCTTCTCTTAAGCTACAAAAAAAGACAGAACCCCCAGAAAAAGGAGTTCTGTCTTTAGTGCAAAATGGGGTGGGCTTCAGGACGTATTCCGCAACCCTACCGATGAGTTCAAAACAGAAGTCCTAACCTATGGCTCATTCCTGAAAGAGACTAATACTGAATATACTCTAATTTGATCAAAAAAGCTCCCTCGCCGGCAATTCTTTAGCATCATGACGTTCCATTGCTAATCATCCTTCTTGAACTTCATCACTTCCCTGCACATCTTTCCGAACTTCTTGTCTTTCTGTCTCTTTTCCAGATATGACATTTCATGGTACGCGGCTTCTTTGGTCATCTTTACATAATTCCGGTATCTCTTCTCGGACAAGGAACCATCCTGAATGGCCAATAGGATGGCACAGCCTTTCTCATGCGCATGCGTGCAATCGGCGAACCGGCATTGTTCGGCCAGGCTTACCACATCCGAGAACGTTTCGTCGATCCCTTCTTCAATCGAAAAATTCCCAAGCTCCCGCATGCCAGGCGTATCAACAATAACGGCGCCCGCTTCCAATCTTATCAACTGGCGAGACGTCGTTGTATGCCGCCCTTTTCCATCCTTCTCTCTTACTTCCTGCGTGGCAAAAGCCTGCTGCCCGATCAACTCATTAAGCAATGTAGTCTTCCCGACACCGGAGGAACCCAATAAACAATATGTCTTTCGGGGAAGCAATAACCCACGGACCGCTTCCGCCCCATCGCTCGTCTTGTTACTAAAAGCAACAACCTGTATCCCCGGCAATGCCGCATGGATCTCCACGACCTTTTGCAGAACCTCTTCCGGAGAAAGAAGATCAGATTTGCTCAAGAGAACAACGGGATGAATATGGCCCTCATTGATCATCACAAGATAGCGCTCAAGCCGACTGATACTAAAATCCGCATCCAAAGCCTGCATGATAAAGGCCGTATCAATATTGGCCGCGATCAATTGAAAATCAATCTTACGCCCCGGCGTCTTACGTTTTAGAAGTGTCTTCCTGGGCAAAACAGCATGGATGATCGCAAATGTATCCGCATTATGAAATTGAACAAGAACCCAATCCCCAGAGGACGGATAGTCGAACGCAGAACTGGCATTTAACAAAAACTTCCCCGACAACTCGGCAGTGATCTCATTCGTCCCGTCACTTATCGTAAATCTGTCCTTATGGACGGATATTACCCGGACAATGACAAATTCCGAAGCCGTCACAAGTTGTTCAGCATAGAATCGTTCGTCAAAACAAAGGGTTTCAATTGTGTTTTTAGATTGTTTGTCCATAAATGAATTTGTATTATAAAGCCACTCAGGGCTTATGCCAAACACTTCTACCATTCGCAGCCAGTCGAACAGAGGTTTTGAACCAATCGGAAATGCCGTAACTTTATATAAACAATAAGAAAACCCTTCGACCGTTGGGCCAAAGGGCTTTCTTGTTCCAAATGGGGTGGCTGACGGGATTTGAACCCGCGACAACTTGAACCACAATCAAGGGATCTACCACTGATCTACAGCCACCATGAAATCTTTTTATAACTATATCCCGTCTTCCACGGAACTCACACTCACGACTACTTGAACCGTCCTGCTTCGCCTAGAAACGCTGCTGTGCTTCACTAAGAGCTTCGCAGGACTTCGACCCGCTTCGCGGGTCTCGCAATCAAGGGATCTACCCGCCTGCGTCCGATGGCCGCAGGCACTTCCTCGGACATTTCGTCCTCGGTCGCTGATCTACAGCCACCATGAAATCTTTTTATAACTATATCCCGTCTTCCACGGAA
>JADGCU010000064.1 GCA_015228785.1 Candidatus Omnitrophota bacterium | reverse complement strand
TTTTGTGGATGTAGGGAAGATACGGCTTGTCAAGATCAACGATTCTGAGGTCCCATTCTGGATAGTCTTGGGAGAGCGTTCCTTTTGTGATGGAATCAAAAAGATGGCTGTAGCGCTTGGTTTCATAAAAGTTCTTGAGGTAGTCAAGGCGGAATTTCGATTTCTTTTCAGCAGTTGTTATTTCTTTTGCTGTTGGGAGGGTTGAGGAAGGGGGTGTTTTGATGCGGATGGAATACCAGTCAAGAATTGCCTTGCGGTCAGCTTCTGTCAAGGGTGTTTTCTTGACTAGCATGGCCGTATAGGAATCAAATGTGTGTGGTTTGAATTTATTATCATTAGAATATCGCCAACTATAAATAAAGAAATGTGCTGTGGGATTAGTTGCTCCTGAGCGTTTGAGGGCTTCATAGATGGTGACGATTTGGCGGTGGATAGCATTATCGGAGGCTTTCGTGTCAGGTCGCTCTTCGATCATGAGATAGCCACGATCGGAGAGGTGTTTTAAATATGTTTCGTAGGATTCGACACACTGCATCGTGTCGGGAGATCCTGGTATGGAAATACGAGCCGTAGAATGAATGTTGATCAGGGTAATGATATCGTAAGTTTCTTTTGAATTTCTTAAGTAATGAAGGGCGTTATTAACTTTGATGGATGTGTTTTGATAGGGGAAGTTTGCGACAGATGCAAAGTCTTTTGTCATGATCTGATAAATGGCAGGGTTGATCTCCACGCCAGATACGCCATCAGGGGTGGTAATGTTTCGGGCTGTTTTTATAATGCCTTGTGCTGATGCGCCGACAATGAAGATGCGTGGGTTCTCGAAGAGGCCCCAAACGAAGCGAGCATCTTTGGAAGTGTTTGAGGGTCGGGCGTTATCAAACCCGTCATTGTCTATGCCATCAAACACAACGCGGTAGGTGTTCTTTTTTTTCGGATCAGAACTCTGGATGACTTCAATTCTGGAGACCAGGTTGTCATATTTCTTAAGGAGCTTGTAATTGGTAAGGCGGTTGAATGCTTTATATAAGGTTTTTTTAGGTGATTTTTTGATTAGATAGTAGGGGCTCCATTCAGGAATGGTTTGTATTCCATAGAGCAGGATCGTTGAGAAACAAAACAATGTTAAGAAAAGGGCAGTTCTTAATTTCCCTATTTGCGGATCGTAGAAACATTTGATTAGGCCTAGCACACAAACTGATAGTAGCAAAAGCCCCATGAATCCTTCTGTGGAAAGAAGGGGGATGGCTAAGAAGGTGACTACGGTAGCCAAGGCTGCGCCAGCTAGATCGGCCCAATAGACTTCATGGGCCATGCGTGTGGAGAATGCCTTGGCGAGATAGATTCCTGATGGGATAAAAGCCAGGGAGATCAAAAGAGAGTCTGGTCCTGATGAAGGGGCTCGTAGAATTTTCCAGATCGCGATGGTAAAACATAGCCAGAAGGCGGCTAAAAGATTGAGGAACAGAGGAGTTCCTTTAGTAGATATCCAATTTGTGAGCCAGCTGCCTAATCCAAGACCGACGAGTGCGTAAGAGATTACGGTTAAGGCGTTTAGGTAGTCGGTCGTATATTGGAGAAGCTTAAAAAGGGAGAACTCTGAACAGAAGACAAGAAAGCTGAAGAAAAGGACGTCGTTATTGATTTTTAAAGATGTAAGAGCATTGGAAATGGCTTGGGGGATATTATTATTTTTCATTTTATTTTATATATTCCTGGCTCGGTCATTGGGTAATTTGTTTTTTCATAATGATCGTGATGGGGAAGAATTGTTTTATTTTGAGCGTTACAAAGGGTATTGATATCATCAGAAATCCCCTTGATCTTATCACAGCAATCTGTCGCTGTGTGGCAAAGATCAGAAGGGAAGATATAATTCATTTGTTGTGTCTTAAAGGAAACGATAGATATGCCTGGGGCGTGATGAGAGGAAGTCGGGTAGATGGTCAGCCCCATGGGAAAGTTTGTTACGGTGGTAAATGTTTTGATTTGTCCTGCGTGTTTCTTGAGGAAGCTTTGGTGCTTGGGCGATTTGGAGAGTGCGGCGTATGCGTTTTGATGGATATAAATAGTGGCGTTAGGGAATGAATCAAGTTGGTCCGCATGGTCATCATGCGCATGTGTGATAATAATGATATTAACTGTCTCTGGTGTGATGCCCAGTGGTTTGAGAAGCGAAGGAAGATGTTTTGTTTCCGTGATTCCCCATCGAGGCTTAGGGAGTGGATATTTCAGAGCAGTATCAATGAGTATGTTTGTTTTGCCATTTTGGATGAGAAAAGTAAACCAGCCTAGTGATGAATTCTTGGTGGATTTTTCGGATGTCGCATATTGGAGCGCGTAGATGGATGAGGGGGGAGTGATAGAGGGAGGTGGAGTCGTTTTGGCAGGCAGGCTTCCGATTGCGGAGGTTTTTACGATTTCTCCCGGGGAATCAATCAAAGGAAGAAGTTTTAGAAAGAATAATATGACATGGGCCGTGGTGTCGATTCTAAACCACTGGCGGGTATGCTTGAAACGTACTCCGCCGATAGCAAGATCTTTGTTGTCCGCAAAATACATGGCTTCTGGGGTATTGACCAGCCGCATAAGGGCTAACGCCATCAGTTTTGAGGCAGCTGAGTAAGTGTTAAATCGTTCTGTGTTCCCCGTTTTTTGTGCGAGATAGGTGGCAGCTAGAAAACCTTCGGCTCTTGCTCCATCCGCATAGGGCAAATCTCCATATTGGTAAGAGAAAGAACCTGGGTAGTCCGGATAGAGGGCATTTTTTGCTGTGTACGTGAGAGCGAGCATCTTATCGGTGTCTGAAAAGACAAAGGCAGGGTAACTTTCATTGCGTGCTTCTGGGATGTCCCACAATTCGTTGATAGCCATCATCAGCCATGAATCAGAGGGGAGAGATGCATAGGCTAGAGCATAGGATTTGGGGCGATCTTCTAATAGAAAGTGCAGAGCGGCCTTAATTTTTTCTAAAGTCGCCTTTTTTTCATCCGGATCTTGTGAAGTATATTTAATATATTGAACAAGTCCGATAATGGCTTCTCCGGGGTAATAAAAATTGAACAGCTTTTGATTATCTTCAACAGAGACTTTTTTATTTAAATAAATTGTGTAGTACATGAATTCGCCTGAGGGAAGGATTTGTGTTAAGAGGTGCCGGTGGAGTAAGCGGGCAGAGGGCACAAAGGTATCGTCACCGGGAATTCTTTGATATTCTGCGAGGAGGTACAACGCAATGCCATTCCCTCCTAGTTTAGCCTTCGTATTGTAATAGACATAGCCTGCTTTTTCACCTGATGGAAGCGGGTATTCTTTAATCAGGCCGATAATAAAACGGATGCCTTTACGAATCGGCTCGAGTAAGTTTATATTCTTTGTGCGTTGATATTCATGGAGCAGCATGATAACTCCTCCGCAATGGCGAAGGTCGTTGTAATAACGGTTGCTTTCTGTGTTTTCAGGATGTTCATGGTCTCGAAAAGAATTTCTTGCGGAATCGTAATAATAGAGAAATGAGCCATCGGGTTTTTGATTTTTGATTGTATGTTCAGAGGCGCGAGTGATTGCCTGTAACAGATCTTGTTTGTCGATATTGTTGATGATCGGTTGCCCTCGATAGAGTTCGAGCCATACATCGTTATAGCTGATGAAGCTTTGCGTGTGTAGGCGTGACCATGAAATCATTTCTTTGGGGACGCCTTTCCAATAGTGGAGGTTATTTTCTATCGTTTGTTTAAGAGAATAAATTGAAAGGCGGAAGGCGTCTCCCGGCAGGAAGTACTTTTTTTTATTTTTGTACTCTGTTACTAAACCATCTACACCAGGCTCAAATCGTTTTGTGGAAAGACATTGTTCACACAAACCTTTTATATCAATGGGTTCAAGAGGTTCAGCAATAAAATCTATTTGAATACGGCAGGATTTTGGATCGTTCCAGTTAAAAGATGAGGCTTTAGCGTGGGTACGTAGAGCCGTTGCTGTTTTGAGGATGTTTACTTCAGGGGTTCTCTTGGTCGATATGCCTCGAATGATTGAAAGACCGGACTGATAAGCTGTCAGGACGACTCCGTAAGAATTTTTTTGGAAGGTCGTTCGAGAGAATGCCCGTATGAGCTTTTCGTCATCCGGGACTTTTGTTTCAGCGATGTAGCTTCGGAGTTCCTGAAGGAAAAGGTTATCTTCACGGGTGATTTGATGGTTTTCTGAGTATTTATTAACGGTGCTTTGGATTTCAGCGGAGTGATTTAGTTCGGGAATAAGTCGTGGGAGGCCTGCACGTAGTGCGATGAAAGAGATTCCCAATATTAGGATGAAAAGAATTATCCGGGATTTTTTTTCACGTATGAATTTGAGCATGATTAAAGAAAGCTGTGTTGGTTGCCTTTTATGGCGTTTTAGAGAAACTTTATAAGTGCGATTGTGCGTATTGTTGAATAAGAAATTATTTAACTATGGCGATACGAAAGCAGATATCGTCATATATTTTCTTCTCGGCCAATGTAGCAAGAGAAAATTTGTTGTCAAGTATATCTTTTTTATAAGGGATCCCAGTTGAGCAAGAAAAACGTTGAATAACGTATATATTATTATACATGTTCTGTTTGTGTTGTTTCAGGATCAGTGTTTTCCATTTTCTAGCGGTCTGGATAGAAATGGCATCGTTTAGGAGAGGGTCGATGTCAGGGGAGTTTCGATAAATAATAAGGTTATTCTTAAGTGGGCGTTTTTTCCAGAAATCACAGAGAAATTCAAACTCTTTGACGTATTTTCCTTTGTGAAATAAAGGGTCAGTTGTAGCGACGGGATGATAAAAGAGAAAGAGGATTGCGGAAAATAACAGGATGATAGCCCCGTGTCTATGGAGTTCGGGTAGAAGTATTTTGGCGAGAATAATGGGGGAGACTGAGAGTGTAATGACCCAGAGGAGATAAAGGCGCGCATTCATCGGGTGGTTATTTATTCCTCCGTAATATAGAAGGACAAGAAAAGATATGACGCTTAAGGGGGTGATGATCGCGATGATGAGAGTGAGGAGATCTTTGGGTAAGGAGCGCGTAGTCCAGAGAAATCGGCTTATTAGTAAAACAAGGGCAATAGTACCGATGATGTTAATTATCCCTGCTAGCCCCCCGGCCTTTGCGGTTAGATCAAAGAAGTATTCCGGCAGGAGTGCTGTGTTCTGGACAAGATATTTTAATCCAAAAGCACTCGCCGTTGTCCCTGTTGGGAAATTTGAGTCTATTGTTTGGAGCATGATGATTCTTTGCCATATAAGAGGAAGGAGGAAAAGAGATGTTATGGGAATTAGAGAAGGTTGTTGAAGTAAAGGTTTCTTGATATGTCCCATAAGGCCAATGACGCCAAGGATAAGGATAAGGAATAACGCGGATGCGTATTGGATGTTGGCAAGAAGGAGAAGGTGGAGGATTAGAAGTTGGAGTCGAGAAGTTGAGGGGGTATCTAGAAAATACCGAAGGCTGAGAAAAGAAAGCATAATGAAAGCAAGGTTGCAGGTTTCGAGTCCGCCAGAGGTTGCGCATAAGGGAATAATGGGCTGGGCTACTACAAGCAGAAGGGCAGCCATACACCATGTTCTTGCTAAATAGCGGCGGAGGAAACAATACAATCCAAATAGAAATCCACATAAAGAGAGGTAGTTGACGATAAAGATGTTGGATAGTTGGTAACCTAGAATTGTGTGTAGTAAGCTGATGAAGAATGGAAACAGGATCGGTCGCTTATCGATCCTGGGGGATGGAAGAAATTCCGGATTTTGTTTCCAGACTTCTTTGTCGCGTTGAACTTTTTGTTCAAGTGTCATTGTTTTGGCAACGGAAAGAAGGTGGAGTTCATCATTTAAAACCCTGTGGCGTGTGGGCACAGAAATAAAAATAAGAGAAGAAATGCAGAATGCAAAGAGAGCACCCTGCCAGTTCTTGGCCCAGAATTGGTTGGCGTGGGGACCGATATTTCGCCATTCGAAGATTAAAATAAATACGTACGTTATAACTAATCCTAAGATGAAGTAATATCCTGTATGGATGTACATGGTTTTTGAAAACGGGAGAGAAATAGCACCGATAAGAGTCAGGATGAGGGTAATTGCGATTGAAAGGGTGAACAGGATAGGGTTGGTGAATAGAAAAAGACGATGGGTATTCATGAATTTTTCAAATAGAGTTTTTAAAAAGTGTATAATCTTTAGAGGCAATTTAGAGGTTCGTAGGCAGATGGTCAAGGATTTTGTAACTTAAGGTGTATGGATGGTTTTGTGATAAAGTTTTTATTTTGGCGTATTTAATGTACACTGTTATTGAAATATCAAAGATTTGTATATCTCTGATTTCAGTGATTTGATATATTACCTTTATTAATTAGAGAGACTATGCATCCTTTTTTAGAAAATTATTTCAAGCTTATCAAACGCGCGCTTCCTTCTGACCGGCAAGGTAGTTTTATCGGTCTGGATATGGGGCTGATGTCTTTTAGGGCTATTGAATTAGTTCGCAGGCAGAGCGGTTTTGAAATTTTACGCTGGAAGATTGAGCCTTTCGATGGGGTCAATGAGAAGGCAGCCCTTTCTAAGATCCTTTCTAGTTTTGAGATTGATAAGAATCCTCGTCCCGTACTGACGGCCGTTTCCGGGCGCGGTACCCTTATTCGTTATATTGACATGCCCAGGATGTCTTTAGCAGATTTACAGAAGGCCTTTGCAATCGATGCGGACAGGTATCTCCCTTTTCCTAAGAATACGGTTTATATCGATTCTTTTATTTTAGATCCCGAAGGAAAAGATAAGAAGATGGCTGTTCTCATCGTTGCAGCTAAGAAAGAATTGATCGATGGACGAATAAAGATTTTGAAGGAATGTGGGTTAGCCGCGGATGCTGTGACGTTAGGTCCTGTAGCAGTCGCTAATGCCTTTGCTGCGTTGCCTGCGTCTTCTTTTGAAAAGAATGAGAAAATGACTGCTGTGATTGATATCGGGGATGCGGTCAGTAATCTTATGATTATGGGAGGGAAGACGCCCCGGTTTAATCGCGATATTTTTATTGGTGTTCAGGAGATTCTCAAGCGTTTGGAGAATTTGGCCAGCATTAATGCGACTGACGGGCGTCAGGTTCTTCAGGTTCCGGGGGATAAAGCTGATGTTGTTCGTCAGGCGGTGGATACGATTATGGCGAATCTTATAGCAGAGATACGCCTTTCCTTTGATTACTTTGTTACGGAGAAAAATATCCAGATTTCCCAAATTGTTTTGGTAGGTGAGGGGGCTTCCATTGCGGGTGTCAGGAAATTTTTTGAGGACAGCTTTGAGGTTCCTCTTATTTCCTGGGATTCTTTTGAGAAAGTGTCTGTTGTGACGGGAATCGATAAGGAAGAAGTGCGCAGGTTGGGAAGTCGGCTTGTGACGGCATTAGGGTTGGCACTCAATGAGTATGATTAAGATTAACCTTGTTCCAGAATTAGAGCGTAAAGATAAAGGCGGATTCCTCAACGGCGGAGTTGGTGGATACCCTCAGGAAATTATTGCGGGGGTTCTTGTGGCCGTATTTGGACTTTTGCTTATGATCCATGCGGTCTTTGGTGGAATTGCTTTCTGGAAGATTATTGAGCGCAACATCTTACAGGCGCGTTGGAATTCTCTTGCTGCTGATAAGAAGATGGTCGATGAGGTTTCTGATCGAATTAGGGTGATTCAGATGAAGATGGCCGCTGTGCGTCCAATCATGGCAGCCAATAGTATTCTTTGGTCCGGATTTCTTAAGGACGTTTC
>JADGCU010000063.1 GCA_015228785.1 Candidatus Omnitrophota bacterium | reverse complement strand
CCCTTGTCTGGATCGACCGCCCACGGTTTATGCCAATTGCCAAAAAGCCCGCCAATAAGACCCGCTAACCCCAAACCAATAGCCAGCACTTTTACTTTAGACGGCGTGCTCATCGCGAATTCAACTGGCGTATCCCTCCCGGAAGAAACAGAAATATAAATTTTAACAAATATCTTTTTGTTTAAATCAACCGGAGTCTTCAGGAGCCTCTCACCGTCCTGAATATCCTTGATCTTTCTTTGAGCCTGCTCAACCAGCGCTTTTATACGGGAAAACCGCGCAAAAACTCTCTGCACCTGTTTCTCCGTCAACGGATCTTTCTCAAATTCTGTTTTGTAGCTTGTATTGGCGGACTGAACAACAATTGTCAGCTTCTCAGTGATTATCTGACCTATCGCCTCCTCGGTCAAATTCGCAGGATCAAAATACACCGGCAAATAACCTTCCCAATTCCCGCGATCATCTTCCCTAGATTCACTTAAAAATCTGCCCGCATTCCTTGCTGCCTGTGCAGAATCAAAGGAATCCGCCACTTCCGCCATCGTTGACACCACGGAAGGCTGCGCAGGCTTTTCCAGCCGCCCCTGAACCCTTTCCCATTTATCTCGTAACCAACGCGCAAGTCGCCCTGCTACAGCTGGGGTCAAAGCCGATTGTATCTTGATAGCCATCGCCAATTCCTTGCGGTCAAATCCTCCGGAAAAATACTTGCGCGGAATAAGCTCTTGAGAGAACTGATCAACGTCCTCCTTGATCATGTTGAAAACGCCCTTCTTAAAAGCATCGAGATACTGGCTATAAATCTCCTGATTGATCCTGGGATCCTGATCAATACCCCTGACCTTCGCCTTGTCGGCATAAACCTTCCCAAGAATCGTTTCTTTAAGGCGCATCTTGTACCATGTGGCCAGGATCATGCCACTTACAACCTGCCGTAACGGCGCAAAATTCTTCCCTTCATTCACTTCCTTTTCAATCACTGGAATAATGATCTCCCTCATGATCCGGGAGGCCACCTTTCCCATCTCATCTGCCTGAGGAACTGAAGACGGCTCAACAATCGCATTCTGCTGGATGGCCAAATAATCTTCCTCAAGCATAACCTTCAAATGACTATCCACAATAATGACGGCATTATCTTTTTCATACATATCCGCCTTATCCGGAACAATCCACACCTTATTAATAGTCGAAGCCGGGATATCGGTCGTGCCAAATTTCTCCTGCGCGGCAGCATACACCTTGCTCCAAAATGTCTGTCCCAACCGCTCATCAGGATTACTTAACGAAGACGCGATTTGTTTTAAAAGATAATCCTGGGCTAAAAGATCACGCCCCATTGAAGTAAGACCAAAAGAATCAGGAATAATGCGGTTTTGTTCATACGGCGAGAGGTTGACCCACTGCTCCTTATCAGGAACCGCAAGGGCTGCCAAAAAATACCTGATCAATTTCTGATACTCATCCTGCTTGCGAATATCAGAAAGTGACTCATCGCCCTTATCCACGATAAAATCAAATTTAAAGGGAGCATTGGGATCAATCACCATGCCCTTAAGCTGAGCTGGTATAAAGACCGGACTTAAGGCCACCAGTGTTCCCGGCTGCGGCATCCACGGTGCGACCTGGGCAAAAGATGGCGGGATCACAGTCGTCGATACAAATGCTGCAAGAATCACGCACGAGACAGCGCGCATCAGAATTCTTGGCAAAAACTGGCGATTCATACTTGCCCTCAACTTATCAACAACCTTTAGGAAATTCACGCTCCACCACTATTAAATATATTCTATATATAAACCCATAACAAGGACATGTGGCTTTTCTTAAGAAAACGCTTTCGTTCAATGAGCGCACCACAGACAAAGCAAAGCGCTTGTCAGAGGAAAACCCAATAAAAAACGGGCGGCTTCCTCAAGCCGCCCGCAGGTTTAAACCTCTCCGAAAGAAACCGTGGCCTCTAGGCTAAGGCAACAGGCCCCTTCGAGGAGAGAACATGGGTTTTCCACACCATCCGGATGAACAAACTATGACAATAATCCACCCGGTAAATAAACCTATTCTGTTTCATATAAACAACACCCTTAACCTTGAACCGAAACCCCTCGGTCTGCGATTCTGTATCAATGCGCTTGGTAATATCAATCCTCGGTTTTGGTAAATTCTGAGGGATCGTATCAGCGTTATGGACAAGATACACGAAATTCTTCGTAATGCGGCTTTCGCATTCCTTGTCACTCTGGAACTCGCGGATAGAAACATACCGACCCGCCCGATGACCTAGCTCCTTTTTAAGATACACAACGTCTTTCATATAGGCCCCCACCATATTTGAAGTATGCCACTCGTTTAGGAGCAAAACAAGGTGCCAGAGGCGTTTACAGGAAAATGCTTTCTTTTACACAGGAAGAATGTGAAGAAATGATAAAAATGACAAGAAATGACAGCAGAAAAAAATGAAGAATGGGCCAGCTTAGCTTACTCTTTAGCCTTATTCCAGGGCAATGGGACCTTAGGTTCCTGGCCGTTCAAAAATCTGTGGATATTGGGCTTGTGACGAAAAACCACAAAAACACAAAAAAGGATGCTCAGAAGAACAACAGGCGTTGGTGCACTAAAGGTAACCATCGCAATGGGCAGAGCAACTGCCGCAATAAGAGAAGATACAGAAACATAAGCAGTGGCTACAAAACATGCGGTCCAGGCAAGAACACAGAGCGCTACTGGCCAACGAACCTCTGGGATCGTCACCGTAAGCCCGATCATAACACCAAGCGTGGTCGCAATCCCCTTCCCGCCTTTAAAATTCAGAAAACACGTCCAATTATGTCCTGATACGGCCGCAAGGGACGCCGTAATCCGACCGATCACATCAGGAAAAATAAGTCCTGCGACACAAACAACCGGTACGATCCCTTTAACAATATCAAGAATCAAGACCGTGATCCCCCAGCCCTTCCCCAAAACCCGAAAGGCATTCGTCGCACCCACATTCCCGGATCCATGCTGACGAATATCGATCCCTTTGAGAAACTTCCCGAAAATAAAAGCCGTGGGGATAGCGCCAACCAGATAACTTATTCCTGCGATGACAATGAGTTTAACGATGTCCATCATCATTGAGCACTCTGATCCCTTCTTTCATATACATAACCGTAGAAATCACTGTAACCGCCAGCGCCATCCACCAGAGAACAAAGACCACATGCCACTGAAGAAAAACAAAAGTAAGGCATACAACCTGAAGAAAGGCTGTCAACTTCCCGAAAAAATTCGGCTTGATTTCAATATTCCCGCGCTTAACCTCAAGCAGGAGCCCTCCCACAACCAGAAGAATATCACGCGTAAAAAAAGCTACCACAAGCCACAAAGGCATACTCACATCCCAATGGAACTCACGGCTGATCTTGTAGAGACATAGAAGCGTGCTTAAAAAAAGTGCCTTATCAGCCAAAGGGTCCAGGATTGATCCGGCCCGTGTTTTCTGCCGGAATCGCCGCGCAATATATCCGTCAACAACATCCGTAATCTCCAAAAGAAGATAAAGAGCCAACGCCCACCAGCGCAGATAATCCTGATCTGGCGTATACGACAGGATCATCGCAATAAGAGCTGGGATCAGAAGAAATCGGCCGATCGTGATTTTGTTAGCAAGTGTTACCCCCATAAATTCATCTGCCCCGACTTCATCAATTATTCTTTCACAACTTCCAATTTAGCCCCAGTCTCAGGATCAAACTCGAGATCCCCGCTGTAATGCTTTCCTGTAACGGGAGAATATTTAACGACCGGTTGATCCGTATTCACACCCAAAATCTTTTCAGCTGCCCCACGTGACTCAGGATTATTCGCAAGATCGACGGCAACGGCCTGCAGCTTCTGGTCATCCGAAGAAACAAAAGTCTTAGAAACTGTGGCACAACCCGAAAACACCAAGCAGAAAACAAGGGCCGCTAGACACCTGACACTCGTCCCTTCAAGAAGCCAAAGAACGCCTTTTTCCTTCTTGGCTTCTCGTGTTAAACATGTGACGTCATTCAAGCATTTCATTTTATCCATCTAATCCTGTTCAACGGCCAAAAAAGACACTCTGCCTTACCGATCAAAAGCTCCTCAGACACAAATCCCCAAAACCGGCTATCGTGGCTCGAGGCACTATTATCCCCCATAACAAAAAAACTCCCAGTCGGAACCGTGATCTTTCTGCCCACCTGACCATATTGGCCCATATTGTAGTAATGAAGCTTCGCTATCGATCCATCCGTGATTGGCTTATCATTGACATAAACCTTGCCGTCCTTGATCTCAACAGTTTCTCCCCCAAAAGCGATCAAACGCTTGATAAAATCTTTCTCACGCGTAACCGGATACTTGAATACGACAACATCCCCCCTCTGTGGCTTATTAAACCCCGGAAGACGATATTTTGTAAAAGGTACTTGAGGACCATACTGTAATTTATTAACAAAAAGGCGATCTCCCTCGATCAAGGTCATGCGCATAGATCCCGAAGGGATACTGAACGGCTGTACAAAAAACGGTCGGATAATACCAAAAGCAATAATAAAAGCCACGATCAATGACTCAACCCATTCCCAGACAATCTTCTTCCAGTTTTCCGGCACTACATTCTTCTCGTTATCCATGTATCCTCTTTTTATGCTATATCTTCAACGCCGCAAGAAACGCCTCCTGCGGAACCTCTACTCGTCCAATCTGTTTCAGCTTCTTCTTGCCTTCCTTCTGCTTCTCCCACAGCTTGCGCTTACGGCTAATATCGCCGCCATAACACTTAGCCGTGACATTCTTCCCCATAGACTTGATACGTGATGAGGCGATGATCCTCCCGTCGCAAGATGCCTGAATGCGGATCTCAAAAAGCTGGGCGGGAATAAGCTCTTTCAACTTGTCACACAAAGCCGAGCCCTTCAGATACGCATGCTCTTTATGAACAAGACATGAAAACGCATCGCACATCTCATCATTGATCAAAATATCCAGTTTGGTGATCGGCGCGACTTTATAACCACAAAATTCATAATCAATGGAGCCATACCCGCGCGTTGCGGATTTAATAAGATCATTAAAATCTACAATGACTTCTGACAAGGGGATCTCATAAATGACCCGCATACGATCTGATACATATTCACTCTTGATATAAACGCCACGCTTCTTCTTGGCCAACTCCATCACCGCATCCATCGACGTAACAGGCGTCAGAACCGAAACGCGCAGGCACGGCTCCTCAACAGACTTCACATCACCAGAGCTTGGCAACTCGGAGGGATTTTCAATATCCATCATCTCCCCGCTCTTGGTTTCATAACGATAGGCCACATTCGGCGTTGTAAGAACCAAACTCAAATTGTATTCGCGCTCCAAGCGCTCCTGGACAACCTCCATATGAAGAAGCCCTAAAAATCCACAACGAAACCCATGACCGAAGGATTGCGACGTCTCAGGCTCATACGTAAAGCTCGGATCACTGAGACGCAATTTATCGATCGCTTCCCTCAAGTCCATATATTGATCTGCTGTCACAGGATAGACGCCACAAAAGACAAGTGGCTTTAATTGCCGATACCCCTCGAGAGGAGCATCGCAGGGATTCTGAACATCTGTGATCGTATCACCCACGCGTACCTCGTGAGGATCCCTAACATTACAGGTAAAATATCCGACCTCCCCTGTCCCTAATTCCTTGATCTTTGCATCAAAGGGCGTATAAAAACCCATGTCCTCAACAACGAACTCTCTTCCCGTATGCATCATGCGGATCCGTGTTCCCACCGTAATCTTCCCATCCATAACACGGATAAAAACAACAATACCTTTATAAACATCATACTTCATATCAAAAACAAGGGCTTTCAGAGGTTTATTCTCATCGCCATAGGGCGCAGGAATAAATTCCACGATCTTCTCAAACAACTTGTCGATATTGAGCCCTTCCTTGGCCGAAACCTTCTGAATATCACTTTCTTTAAACTTAAGAATCTCAGAAAATTTGCGCACCGATTCATCAAGATCGATCGAAGCCACATCGATCTTGTTAATCACAGGCAATATCTCAAGATTATTATTAATAGCCAGATAATAATTAGCGACTGTCTGAGACTCAACTCCTTGAGTAGCATCAACGATCAAAAGTGCCCCTTCGCAGGCTTTCAAAGATTTTTCAACCTCGTAAGTAAAATCAACGTGCCCAGGCGTATCAATCAGATTAAAGAGATACTCCTTACCATCCTTGGCTTTATACTTAAGACGCACGGCGGATGCCTTGATCGTAATCCCGCGCTCACGCTCAAGGTCCATATCATCGAGCATCTGATTATGAAAACTCCGTTCATCAATAGCGCCGCAAAAAAGCATAAGACGGTCGGCAAGGGTCGACTTACCGTGGTCAATATGGGCAATGATAGAAAAATTGCGAATCAGTGTCTGGTCCATAGATCCATTCTAAATTCAGAAAGTTTAACCAGTATACGCAGGATGGATTACGCCATGCCTTGAATATGCTTCACCATTGTTTCAACAGCCTCATCAATCGTCATACGCGTCGAATCAATAAGAATCGCATCATCCGCCTTCTTTAAAGGGCCCACCTTGCGGGTGAAATCACAGCGATCACGCTCAGCCAGATCCTTTTCCAAGGCCGCCTCATCAACCTTTTGCCCTTTAGCCTTCAGCTCATCAATCCGACGCTGACAACGAACTTTAAAATCAGCATCCAAATAGAATTTATGAGCTGCCCCAGGAAAAACAACCGTCCCCAGATCTCGTCCATCACCGACCATGGAACGTCGTTTGCCCATCTCGCGCTGCCAGTGAACCATCACCTCACGAACCCCAGGCGCCCGGGCAATATAAAAAGTATTATTCGTGACCTCAGAGGAACGGATCGCTTCCGACACATCCTCACCATCTAAAAGAACTTTAAGGGCCGCCCCTGACTCATCCACCAAATCTATATGCGTCTCATGCGCGAGCGCCACGAGAGACATCTCATCATCCAACTTGATCTTGCGGCGTAACGCCTTAACCGTCAGCGCCCGATACATCGCCCCCGTATCCATGAACCCAAGGCCCAGCTTCTTAGCCAGCTTTTTTGCAACTGTGCTTTTCCCAGCACCCGCTGGCCCATCAACCGTGATCACAATGACATTATCCATGTGCTTTCCCATCCAATATCTCGCGTTTAGCTTTCGCCTGATTAAAATAGGTAGCCAATGCGGCCTCATCTTTGTCAATGATCGCCTTACGCAGCTCAGACAAGTGTCCCACCATCTCATCGATCCCTCTCAAAAGATTACGGGAATTAGACGTTGAAATGTCGCTCCACATCTTAGCCGATGCCCCCGCCAGGCGCGTCGAGTCCCGAAGGCCTGTCGAGGCATGCTGAAGAAAATCATCTGGAATAGAACGAATCAGAGAAAAAGCCGTGATATGCGGCAAATGACTCACATACGCCAAGATCTCATCATGCTGAACGGGGTCCATCATACGAACAGTCATCCCCAAGCTTTCCCACAAATGCTTCACTTTCTCCTTAGCCAAACGATTTGTTTTGTCGTTAGGCGTCATGATGCAGGCCGCCCCTTTCAAAAGATCAGCCTGAGCATGCGCAACGCCGCTCTTTTCAGATCCCGCCATCGGGTGCGAACCGACAAAGAGAATATGCGCAGGCAAAAACTTCTGTGCTGCTTCAACAATGGCTCCCTTGGTACTCCCCACATCCGTCACAATCGTACCACGACGAAGATACCCCCCCACTTCCTTCAACTGCTCCGCAATGACCTTAACGGGCCCCGCCAAGATAACAAGATCAGCACCATAGACAACCT
>JADGCU010000017.1:16595-34941 GCA_015228785.1 Candidatus Omnitrophota bacterium | reverse complement strand
TTAAAGACAATATGTAAATAGTCGACGCTATTCCTATTATACCCATCAGAATCCGGCCGAGAAGTCCATGAACAAAGAGCAGGGATGAGCCCGTAATGCCTGCCCACTGCAAACTGATAATAAGAACCTTTGTTCTTAATGTTATTCCGTTATTTTCGTGATAACGCTTGATATGAGGACCGACCAGCTTGTTTTCTAATAACAGGTCATGGAATTTTTTTGAACTTTTTGAGAAACAAACGGAAGCAATTATAAAGAAAGGAATGGACGGCATCACGGGCATAATGGCGCCAATGATCCCAAGTGTCACGAACAGAAAGCCTGTACATAGTAAAACGATTCTTTTTAAGTTGTTCATTCTTTTTCTAACTCCAAAGAGTTTGTTTGATTGTATGGCTATTTCTTAAAACAATCAAAGCATAAAGAAATAAATCTTTTCTGGCGTTATTGCGGTTATAGATGAGCTGTAAATAAAAGAAAGCTCCCGGATGATTCTGAGGGGCTCCATCTTTGAATTCT
The DNA here is from genome assembly GCA_015228785.1 of Candidatus Omnitrophota bacterium. Taxonomy (GTDB): domain Bacteria; phylum Omnitrophota; class Gorgyraeia; order Zapsychrales; family Fredricksoniimonadaceae; genus JAAYZZ01. The sequence goes on along the minus strand of JADGCU010000017.1, from coordinate 34,422 downwards.
TTCAGTTTATTATGTTGGCAAGATGAATGGCGGAGGATATAATTTTTTAAATAATTGTCAGTGTAGTCTTAATAAAACGTCAATTGGATTGAGGAAGGTCATGGTAAGGAATGTTTTCTTAGCTTTGGTTTCAGTGATTGTGTTCTTTTCTGCTGCAGAGCTGCTTTGTCGTCTTAAGTATCAACCGCATATAATCGATACCAACAACATGTTTGAATACGACAAAGACAAGGTTTATGCTTTAAAAAGAAATTATGTAGATACTTTTGCTGGTCATAAAGTAAGAACTAATTCTTTTGGCTATCGTGACCGTGAGATTCCAATTATAAAAAGTAGTAACACTATAAGATTGCTCGCCGTTGGAGACTCTATTACATTTGGCCATCGTGTATCAGAAAAACAAACTTATCCTAAAAGACTTGAAATGATTTTAAACAGGAGAATTAGAAATAAGCATTTTGAGGTTATCAATACAGCTGTACCCGGGAATTCGCCTTTTCAAGAGTATTATGATTTAAAACGAGGTTTAAAATTTTCACCCGATATTGTTATAGTACAGTTTACGTTAAACGATGTCAGCGAGCCTTATAAAATATTCAAACGCTATGGGGGCAGAGGCATTGATTATCACGGGGTAGAAGATATTCCTTTTTTACATTATTTCTTTATGCGACACAGTGCTTTTTATATATTCTTAGATAATCTTTTTACTAGGATTCGCTTTGGTGAGGTGATTTGGAATAAGGTAAAGGCAAAGGTAGTGGCTGAAGCTGATAAATTACGTTGGGATGTTGCAGCATATGAGCCGAATAGTCCAAAAGTTAAAGAAGCTTGGCGTGAATGTTTGAAATGGATACAAAAAGAAGTTGATTTATGTAAATCACATAAAATTAAATTTATTTTGTTAATTTCGCCTGTTGATTTTCAAATAGCTAACCCTCACGTCAGGTATGCGCAACGGGTGTTAAAGGATTTTGCTGTTAGAAATAATATAGAAGCTATTGATTTGATTCCATATTTAGAGGGGAAAGCAGTAAAAGATTATTTCTTTGATTGGGGTCATTATACTCCGCGCGGGCATCTTTTTGTTGCTAAAGAAGTATTGTATCCAGTTGTTCGTAGGATATTAGAAGAGAAAGGGACAGGTAATTAAATAATTTAACAGGTCGTCCATTAAAGAGCGGAAGTTTAGATATTGTTGATAGTAGGTTTTATAAGGTCAAATTAAGAGCATCAGCAGGATGGCGTCGATGTCGATAGGTCTTCAATATCCGCAGTGGCAAGAAAAGTTTGTTAACCAGCCGCCTTCCTTGGTGTCATTACGGTGTCAATTTCCACTATAAAGTAGCTATAAAATGAAAAATCCCCCAGATTACTCTGAGGGCTTCTTCGTTTATGAACAATGAGTGGGGCCATGTCTCGGTACGGATGCCTCGACGGAAATATTTCCCCTCCCCTTGTGGGAGGGGTTAGGGGAGGGGGAAATTAAAGATCCGGTTTCTATATATGAAAGAGGGTTTTGGCTCTTTGGAGCTCCGGAAAGAATTCTTTCCGAAGCACCATTCTTTTTCTCCCATAAAGCAAAAGACTTCCACCCATACGGTAATGAAGTTGCTCTTTGTAGCTCCGAAAAGAATCCTTTTCGGAGCCCACCATATTTTCTCCCAAAAGGCAAAGAACCTGCTCCCATATGGGAAGCAGGTTCTTTGCTTGAGGAAAATATGGTGGGCCATGCAAGAGTCGAACTTGCTACCAAGTGATTAAGAGTCACTTGCTCTACCAGGTGAGCTAATGGCCCAGAAAGATTCTCTGGAAAGTTGCGATAATATAACAGAAGATATTTCCTCTGTAAAGGGCATTTTCCTTCCTTTTATCTTGACGAAGGGGTGCCCCTAAGATAATATTCATTCCGTTTTATTACGGCAAGGATCCTTGCCGTAATATCCCGAGGCCAAGTGGCGAGCTATGCGAGCCCTGGCCGAGCGGATTTCATCTAAGGAGCATGTGTGTTTAAAGGCGCAGATATTGATTCTCTTAAAAAACAGGCTTTGCAGCTTCGTCGTGAGATCCTTGAGACGCTCGAGGGGGCGGGATCAGGCCATCCGGGGGGATCTCTTTCGGCGGTCGAGGTCTTCTTGAGCCTTTATGGCGTTGTCATGAACCACAGGCCGGCTGATCCCAAATGGGAGGGACGCGACCGGTTCATTGTGTCCAAGGGGCATGTCACGCCTGTTGTGTATGTCACGCTGGCGCATTTCGGTTATTTCCCTAAAGAAGAACTGAAGACCTTTCGTAAATTCGGCAGTCGTCTCCAGGGTCATGTGACCCAAAAGACGCCGGGTGTTGAATTTAATACGGGATCCCTGGGGCATGGCCTGTCGTATGCTCATGGCGTTGCCATGGCCGCCAAGCTTAAGAAGGCGGATTTTAAAGTTTACTGCATCATGGGGGATGGCGAGATCCAGGAAGGGTCAGTCTGGGAAGCTGCCATGACAGCCGCTCATTATAAGCTGGACAATATCTGTGCGATCGTGGATTACAATAAGGTCCAGGAGAATGGGCTTATCAGTGATATTAAGGGGCTCGAGCCTCTGGCCGATAAGTGGAAGAGTTTTGGCTGGAATACGCTGGAGGTCGACGGCAATGATTTTGGTCAGCTGTTAAAGGCCTTTGAGAATTTCAAAAATACCAAGTACAGACCAACGGTCATTATCGCCAACACCCTTAAAGGGAAGGGCGTGCCGTTCATGGAACTCAAGAGCGCCTGGCATGGCAAGGCACCGAATAAGGAACAGTTAGCGGATGCGCTGAAGGTATTATATTGATCGTAAGACGTAAGAAGTAAGACGTGAGACGTCTCACGTCCAACCCGGTGAGATATGGAATTAAAACCAACACCAACACGTGACGGATTCGGCGAAGAGCTGGCGGCTCAGGCAAAGATCAATAACAAGATCGTTGTTGTGTCTGCTGACCTTGAGGATGCCACGCGCGCAGATTATTTCAAGAAGGTCGCGCCTGAGCGTTTCTTCAGTCTGGGGATCGCTGAGCAGGATATGATCGGCATGGCGGCGGGGCTCGCGAGTGAAGGCTTTGTGGCGGTCACCAATTCATTTGCCGTGTTTTTGACCAATCGTGCTTATGATCAGATCAGGATGGACGTCTGTTATAACGATCTTAATGTCAAGCTGATGGCCACGCACGCGGGAGTTACGGTGGGCGAAGACGGGGCGAGTGCCCAGTGTCTGGAGGATTTCGCCATTATGCGTGTGTTGCCGAACATGAAAGTTATTTGTCCGGCGGATTATATTGAAGCCAGGAAGGCCACGCGGGCGATCCTGGCTGAGAAGGGGCCTTTTTATGCGCGCTTTTCCCGTGCGCCGCTGCCGGTTGTCACCAGGGAGGAAGATCCTTTTGTGATCGGCAAGGCCAATGTGCTGCGTGAGGGGAAAGAGGTGACGGTTGTGGCGACGGGCGCCATGGTTTCGGAAGCCTTGAATGCGGCTAAAGATCTTGAACAGGCCGGGATTTCTGTCCGGGTCATCAATATGCATACGATCAAGCCTCTGGATGTGGATGCGCTGGTTAAGGCGGCCCGGGAGACAGGGGCCATCGTGACCGCTGAGGAGCATCAGATGGCGGGTGGGTTGGGGAGTGCGGTGGCTGAGGCGCTCGTTTTGAATTGTCCTGTTCCGGTCGAGATGGTGGGCGTCAGGGATAGTTTTGGACAGACCGGCACCCCGGAGCAGCTGCTTCAGTTTTATCACCTCAAGGCCGTTGATATTGTGGCGGCTGTGAGAAAGGTTCTTCCAAGGAAGATTTAAATAGAAAAGTTTTTGATGATCGTGCAGGCCTGGCTGATCCCGTTAGCCAGGCTTTTTTTGTCGTCAGGGGACAGATCAAAGCAGAAGGTCTTGACGCCCACGACGTCGGAAATGACGAGGAGCGCGGCTGCCGGGCGTTGGATTCGGCGGGCAGCGATAAAAAAGGCGTGGGATTCCATGTCGATCACCTCTGCCTTCAGGGTGTGGAATACCGGACGGAAGCGTTCCTCCTCGTGTAGCGACGGGAAACTCACGCAGACGCAGCGCGGCCCGACCAAACTCATGTCCTGGATCAGCGGGTCTGTCACGGTCAAAGGCTCCGGCAGGGGATTGTTTTCTGTCAACAGAGCACTGAAACTTTCAAAGGGAAAGATCACGCCCGGTGTCACAACGGTCCCGATCGCGAGTTCAGGCCCGGGGGTGATGAGCCCGCAGGTGCCAAGAAAGATGATCTGTTCGCACGGGGTTTCTTGAAGCCACAGGACGCAGTCGCCGACAAATCCCGCGCTCATCCCTGAGCGGATGAGGGTGAGCCCCGGCCCTTGTCCTGTTGAAAAGAGCTTTCCTTTGCTGAGGGAGGGGACGCCGAGTTGTGTCATGGCACCCGGAATGTCAAAGGGCATGATGACACACGTCTTTTGGATTGCGTTGGGTTCTATGCCAAAAAGGGTTTTAAATGGTGTGTTCATGGTTTTGTGGGTCGTGTCCCGTTGTTTTCCTTGCCGGGGCTGTTCTGCTTTACCCGGCGCGATATTCCTTCAGAAGACCAAAGAATGACGCGAGGTCTTCTGGCAGATGAATAAGGTTCGTGGTATATTGATGCCAAGTTTAGCATACTTGTCCCGCATTTCTCAATAAAAATAGGAGAGTGCGGGGTAACCCCGGATTTTCTTGACGCAGCAAAAAGGAATCCGGGTTTAGAAAAAAAGGAAGTGACGGTTTACCATGAAATATGTAAATTTTCCAGGGACACAGGAGAAGGTTTCCGTTGTGGGTTTGGGCACCTGGGTTTTCGGCGGGGAGAACTGGGGTGGTGCGGATGATGCGCTGTGTATCAAGGTCGTCGAAGAGGCCTTGGCGTTAGGAATGAATTTTATTGATACGGCCCCGTTTTATACCGATGGCCTGTCAGAGCGCCTGATCGGTCAGGCCTTGCGAGGCAAGCGTGAGAAGGCTTTTATTGCCACCAAATGCGGGCTTGTTCGTAAGGTCAAGATCCCTATGGTCGACCTGTCTCCATCGTCGATCATGAAGGAGGTCGATCTGTCCCTCGAAAGATTACAATGCGACATGATCGATCTGTATCAGTGTCATTGGCCGGACAAGGCCACACCTGTTGAAAAGACCATGGAAACGCTCATGAAACTCCAGGATCTGAAGAAGATCCGTTATATCGGGGTTTCCAATTTTGATCTGACGCTTCTTAAGCGCGCTGTTTTAGTGGCACCGGTCAAGACTTTACAGATGTCCTATTCGCTGTTGGATCGTTCGATCGAAAAAGAACTCCTGCCGTTCTGCCGGGAAAAGGGGATCGGGATTATTTCTTATGGCCCTATGGGAGGCGGGATCTTGACAGGAAAATACAAGGAGCCGCCGAAGTTCGGCAAATTTGATGCCCGCAGCATGTTTTATAAATATTATTCAGGTGACAAGTTCAGCGTTGTAAAGAATGCTGTTGAGGCCTTGAGAGAAATGGGTCATCCGTTAAATCAGTTGGCTCTTAACTGGGTGCGGCAGCAGCCCGGGGTCATCACAGCCCTGGCGGGAAGCCGAACGCCGGAGCAGGTGCAAAGCAATGCTGCATCTGCCGATTGGGATCTGTCACCATCTGAAATGGAGCAGATCTCAAAGATCAAGTTTTAATGATGAACACAGACGGACTTATTCAAAGAATTGAAGATCGATTTCCAGGGTTTGGTTTAAACAAACGTCAGGAGATCCATCGTCTTGTTGTTGAGATCCAACGGCGGGATCGAACGGGTGTTGAGGAGGTGTTTTCTGATATTCCGTTGGGTTTGCCTTTTTCAACGGTCAAGGCGCTTCTTTTGAAGCGGCGTTACCCTGAGCTTACGGGTCGTGGTATCAAGATCCAGGAAACATTCTCCGCCTTTGATGTGGACCCGGCCCATCGCGTGCCTCTCGAAAGTCCCCGGCCTTTTTCGCCCAAGAAGATTTATGTTGAAAGAGGAGAGGAAAATTGTGATCTGGTAAAAAGAATAGCCAAGATGTTTCCTCAGGCCGGGCTGGATGTTATTGATAGTTTTAAATTTTTTACTGCGAACAAGAGGCTTTCGATCCCTGATTATAATCGTCGGTGTGATCAGGTTTTTGTTGTCCGGGAACGGCATGATTTCTTCAAGGCCTGTCCCTGTTCTCCGGGAGTTGTGGGGTGTGGGTATCACAACGCCAATCTGGGATTTGGCTGTCCGTATGAGTGCTCGTATTGTTTTCTTCAGAATTATACAAATACGCCGGGGATTATCTTTCCATCCAATCTTGATGATTTCTTTGATGCGTTTACGCGTTATAAAAGAAGTGTGCGTGTGGGGTCTGGCGAGATGACAGATTCCCTAGTCTTTGACCATATCACGGAATTCTCTCCCCGTATTGTTGAGGCATTTCAGGCGCATCCAGAAAGCATCTTTGAATTCAAGACGAAAAGTGCGCAGGTTGATCTTTTGCTGGATGTTCCTTCCGCATGGAATATTGTTGTGGCGTGGTCGGTGAATCCTTCTCAAATTGTATCGGAGGAAGAGCATGGGACGGCAACACTTGAGGAGCGTCTGGAGGCCGCCGCACGATGCGCCTCTCACGGGTATCGCACGGCCTTTCATTTTGATCCGATCATGTATTACGACGGATGGGCAGGAGATTATGCGTTCGTGGTTGAAAGGATCTTTGAGGAGGTTCCCAAAGAAAGCATCGCGTGGATCAGCCTCGGGACTTTGCGCATGACCAAAGAGCAAAAGAAAATGATTGAAAACCGCTTTCCAGACACTACAATCCTCAATACAGAGCTGTTGACAAGGGCAGATGGGAAGATCCGGTATCACGAGACAGTTCGTCGAGATATTTATAGTACCATGGGCTCATTGATCCGTGAGCGCTCCAGAAAGACGCCACTCTATTTGTGTATGGAGACGGCCGATATGTGGCGGTCGCTGGGTATGACATGGACGTGGAATTAAGTTAGGGAGGGGATATGGAAAAAAAATCAGCAGGGAATCCGAAGGTTGTCATTCTTTTGGTGTTGATTAGTTTTTGTTTTATCGCGGTTCTGGTTTTCGGGGGATGGCTGGTTAGCTTAGAATTGCAGTACAAAACTTATTTTAATGAGAAGAACGGATTTCGAATCAAGTATCCCAAGACATGGACTGTTTCCACTAAGGCCATTCCGGGTATGATCGCAGGATTTGTTTCTCCTAAAGAGGGCCCCCTTGATCTGTTTCTGGAGAATGTTGCGGTGACGTCAACGGAACTTTCGGCGGAGCTTGCGACGCTTGATAAGTACGCTGATGCGACGGTTCAGCAAATGACCTCGGTCTTTAAGAATCTTCAGGTTAGCAAACCCGTGGAAGTGGAGATGTCTGGACATCCCGGGAAAAAGATCGTTCTGAAGTCTGCTGACAATGGCGGGTCTGTGATTGTTATCTATGCCTTTGTGTTTCAAAAGAAAGCATACAATATAACGTATATGGGCTCAGCGCGTAGTTATGTTAAAGATCAGCGAATTATTCGCGATATGATCTATTCCCTGAAGGTTTTTTTCTAGGATTTCATGAGCTTAGCGTTGACATCAGAATTGCCCGTATGTCCTGTCTTCGGCCAATGCGGGGGCTGTCAGCATCAAAATATCTCTTACGAGGAAGAATTGCGCCTCAAGGGGGAGGCATTAAAGGGCCTTCTTCAGGCGCATGTGGGTGAGCTTGCTTTTGATTTCCTTCCGATCGTTCCATCTCCAAAAATTTATCATTACCGAAATCGTCTGGATCTACGACTTAAGAAAACACGTGACGGAGTTATCCGTGTCGGGTTTTCTACCGGTGGTAGGGGGCCCGTCCTTGAGATCGATCACTGCCCGATCGCTATCGAGGCGATCTCATCGTTCATTCCACAATTAAAACAGGAGGCAGGCTCTGCGTTGCCTCCTAAATATAAGATCGCGAATCTTACGGTCCGTTGCGGGGAGGGTGAGGTTGTCCGCTGGGGCGGCATAGGCCGCAGGTCGTTGCGACTTGATCCTGAAGATTATTTTGTAACGCATCTATGCGGACTTGAGATATTCTTTTCTCTTGATACATTCTTTCAGGCCAATTTATCGGTTTTGCCCAAGGTCATGGAAACGTTGCGTCACATGCCTATTTGGTCTAAGGATGCGACTTTCTTTGATCTGTATGGAGGGGTGGGACTTTTTGGTTTATGTGTTCATGACAAGGTAAGACGGGTTGTGAATATAGAAGAGAATGTCCATGCCGTGAAGTTGGCTCGTCATAATTTGGAGGTCAATAAGCTTTCCCATATTGAGCTTTATGAGGGGAAGGTAGAGGTGTTTCTCCCTGGGATACTTAAAAAGGAATCTTTCGAGGATAATATTCTTATGGTTGACCCGCCTCGGGCGGGATTGAGCCCTAAATCGATCGATCTTCTCAATGGTCTTTCACGGGTCAAGCATCTGATCTACCTGTCGTGTAATCCTGAAACCTTGGCAGCTGATTTAAAGAACTTGATTTCAGGTCCATGGAAAATTGTTTCTATCCAGCCTTTTGACTTTTTCCCCAGAACCCGCCATTTGGAAACGTTAGTTCTGTTAACGCATTTCTAGAAAAGAATCTGTATAATAACCGTAACACATTAAGTTTTTAAGAATCGCCATCGTAAAAGGCTGAAGGCACCAGGCATAGGGCCTCAGGCGCAGAACACAAGTCACAAAAAAGACGTGTTTAATCTTGGTAACTTCTCGTACAAGAATTTTCAGTTTGACAATAAATCAAACATAGTTTATGCTTTAATCATTCCTTGCTTCCCCCAAAGCCAAGCCAACCTAGGGGGGTATCATGCAAAAACAAACAAGGAGTGTTGTTCCTGCCGAGATCATCCAGAATAAGATTTATATGATTCGCGGCCAGAAGGTCATGCTGGACAGGGATCTAGCAGTGCTTTATGGGGTATTAACAAGAAATCTTAATAAAGCCGTGAGGCGTAATTTTGACAGGTTCCCGTCAGACTTCGGGTTTACTTTGACAAAGGCAGAGTTCAAATACTTGATGTTCCAGTTTGGAACATCAAGTTGGGGTGGTACAAGAAAATTTCCAATGGTTTTTACCGAGCAAGGAGTCGCGATGCTTTCAAGCGTGCTTAGTTCTAAGCGCGCGATTCGTGTTAACATTCAAATCATTCGTGTTTTTACTAAACTAAGAGAAATCATGGCTTTTCATAAAGATCTGGCTCGAAAAATTGAAGATCTTGAGAGGAAATTTCAGGATAAATTTCAAGAACATGATCAAAAGATTGTTCTGGTGTTTAACGCGATCAAAGAATTGTTGGCAGACAAAGAAGCGGCCCTAAGAAAGAAAGGGCCGATGGGTTTTGCTGTGTATAAATCGTCAGAAATTCATAAATAATCATCATAATCGGGACACATTAGGTTTTCTAGCAATAGCCACAAGGAAGGCGCGTTAAGCTCCGTTATTTCTACAGGCAAAGATTCTCTAGTTTGACAATAAATCAATTATAGTTTACTCTTTAATCACCTTGCTTCTCCCAGAGCGGTAGCAACCAAAGGGGGGGGGGGAGATATGCCAGCAAAAAGAAAGTCGAAACAAAAACAAATTCCGGATATTGAGTTCTTGATCAAAGAAATTCGAGGACAAAGAGTGATCCTTGACGCGGATTTGGCGCAGATTTATGGCGTAGCGACCAAGATATTTAATCAGGCGATCAAGCGCAATCTTGACCGTTTTCCGGTGGATTTCATGTTTCGGCTGACATTGCAAGAGGCAATAAGCCTGCGGTCATGGCATGCGACAGGAAAACACCCGGGGAACTGGTCACAATTTGTGACCAGTTCGCGCAAGCATCGCGGGTATGCCTATTTACCGTTGGCTTTTACCGAACACGGAGCGATCATGGCGGCGAATATTCTTAATAGCAAGCGGGCGGTTCAAATGAGTGTTTTCGTGGTCCGTGCTTTTGTAAAAATGAAGAAAATTATAGCTTCTTCTGATGGGTTAATGGATGCAATGATAGCACTGGATCAAAGATTGACCGGTCGGCTGGATATTCACGAAACTGCAATTGTCGATATTTTAAGGCGCATTATGACGATCATCGATCCCCCGCCAGCGTCCCCGGAACCGCCCAAGCGCCGGATCGGGTTTCATGCGGATTGAGCAGAGCTTTATTCATGGGTTTGCCCAGTGAGGAAGGGGTTTTCTTTCTTGAGGACTCCGAGAGGGGCACGGCTGACCGTGGAATTAAGTGTGTGTCACCGAAGTAACACTGAAACCTCCTCGCCCGGACGAGCAGGAGCTCATCACGTGGCTCGGGGGTGTTTTCGCAAGAATCCTTACGAAAACAGAAAAGGGCCGCGAATTTCGCGGCCCTGGCTCAATGGGAAGAGCGCCTTTCCGACTCAAAGGTTAATTGAAATATACCAGATGAAACATACGATTTCAATAAGAATTTTGGCCTTAAGAAGCTTTCTCGGGTCATTCTTAAAGCCTTCAGTGCCCCTGGCAGGATTCGAACCAGCATCACCCTTTGAGTCAGAAAGGAGCTTTATCCATTAAGCTACAGGGGCACTAAACTTGATGTAATAGTAACACATAATTGATTATAAATCAACATTTGATCTGAGTCAGAAGATGTATGTTTCTTGAGGCAGACTGCTTGTGTCAGGCCCTGAGGAATTATTTATCGGGTTGATCTGCCAGGAACGGGTTCTCTTTTTTTAAGACGCCAAGCGTGGCGTGACTGACCGCGCCGTAGTTGTGCCCGGGCCAGATTATGGTCGTATCGGGAAGCTTCTTGATGCGAGCTAGACTTTGAAAGAGTGTGGCGGAGCTTCCTCCTGGAAAATCAGTGCGACCAACAGCATCAACAAAAAGAGTGTCCCCTGTAAAAAGGTTTTCTTCTACAAGAAAGCTTTGGCATCCAGGCGTGTGCCCGGGCGTGGAGAGGATCTCAACATTCAGGTTGCCGATCGTGATCTTTGTTTTTTCATCGGTCCTTGTCAAATTCTTGCAGCGGGGGACGTAGGCAAAGAATTCATCTTTTGAAAGATAGACCGGGATCTTCAAGGTGCTTGCCAGTTTATCCGCGCCTCCGACATGATCGTAATGCCCATGGGTGAGAAGAACTGCTATGATCGTGAGGTTTTCTTTTTTGGCAGCTCTCAGGATGGCGTCTGTGTCATCCGAGGGGTCGATGACGGCAGCCTCGCGGGTGTTTTTATCCGCGATGATGTAGGTGAAGTTGGCCATATCGCCAAGTTCAAGTTGAATGACCAAAGCTATTTCTCCCATAGAATCTCCCTTTGTAATGATTTGATTATACTGACGACTTATGTTTGACACAAGAAGAAGGCACTTTATAATTGAAGCATCGTTAAGAAAGGGCGTGAGAAATGGCGTTACTTGAATCGATCAAAATTCCGCTGGGCACACAGATGCCGGCTTTTCAGTTGAAGGATCCCTCTGGGAGAAGGTATTCTGGCGATGAACTTTATGGGGAGAGAGGGCTTCTTCTGGTATTTACCTGTAATCATTGTCCTTATGCCCAGGCTGTTTGGCCACGTATTATTCGTCTGGGGTCTTATGCCAAGGGCATGAAGGTCGGGGCGGTTGCGATCAATCCCAATATTAATCCTGATTTTCCGGATGATTCGCCTGAGAAGATGATCCTGGCGATCAAGGAGCTGGGCATTTCCTTTCCGTATCTTGTGGATGAGGATCAATCTGTTGCCAGGGCGTTTAAGGCCCAGTGTACGCCTGATGTCTATCTGTTCAATAAGAATAAGGAGCTGGTTTATCACGGGCGTATTGATGATAACTGGAGGGAGGAAGATTCTGTGACGCGCGAGGAGCTTAAAGAAACGATGAATAATATGGCCGCTGGTCTTCCGATCGAAAAGAAACAATTTCCGTCTATGGGGTGTTCGATCAAGTGGCGAGGTTAACAGTTTTATCCCAGGGCAACGTCAAGGAACATCATCACGGTAAAACCAATCACAAATCCTAGGGTCGCGATATCACTGTTTTCTCCGCTTTGCGACTCAGGAATAAGTTGTTCAATGACCACGAAGATCATGGCGCCTGCCGCGAACGACAGGGCATAGGGCAGGATCGGTTTGACTAAAAAGACGAGGCCTGCGCCAATGACAGCGGCGATGCATTCGACTGCTCCTGAAAGTTGTCCTACCATAAAACTCTTCCATTTGGAAAATCCGCTGGCGCGAAGGGGCATGGAAATAGCCAGTCCTTCAGGGAAGTCCTGGATGCCAATGCCAATGGCCAGGGTGATGGCGGCGGCTAAGCTTGCGTCCGGGATATTGGAGGCAATGGCTCCAAAGGCAACCCCAACGGCTAGTCCTTCAGGGATATTATGGAGCGTGATCGCCATAACCAGAAGGGTTGTGCGTTTCCAGTTGGTCTTGATCCCTTCGGCCTGGTCCATTCTTTTATCAAGGTGAAGATGGGGCAGGAACATATCGACCAGCCTCAGGAATCCGCAGCCGAGCAGAAATCCTACGCATGCGGGAAGCCATTTGGGGACAGGGCCGCCTTCGGACATTTTGATCGCAGGATTGAGAAGGGACCAGAAACTCGCAGCGACCATGATCCCTGCTGAGAAGCCGAGCATGGTACTCAAAAGTCTTTGGCTGACAGTGCGCGTGAGAAAAACAGTCGCTGAACCGATGGCGGTGATCCCCCAGACAAAGAGTCCTCCCAGAAAAGCCAGAAAGACAGGATGAAAAGTGGCAGCGCTTTGCTCTAGCATTCTCATATAATATCGATTTTGTTTGCGGAAGGGAAGGGGAATGGCATTTTTTCATTAAGGCAGAAAATCTTTACTGAAGATTGCAAAACAGAACTGCTTGGTTATAATGGACATATCTTATGATAGAAAATATTATAAAAAGGATCAAAGCCTGGCTGGTCCCGATAAAGGACAAAGTGGTTCTCCTCATTGATGATTCTGATATTGATCGTCGTGTAGCAGCATCGATTCTTGAGAGGCGCTATCATGTGCTCACGGCTGCGAGTGGTATTGAAGGGCTTAAGGTGGCGCGGGAGAAATTGCCTGACCTGATCCTTCTGGATTTTATGATGCCAGATATGCAGGGCCCTGATGTGTGTCGTGTTCTTAAAGAAGATGAGACGACGCGGCATATTCCGGTTATTTTCTTAACAAGCATGGATACGCCTGCGACCGTGATCGATTCTTTTGAGGAGGGGGCGGAGATTTATCTGACTAAACCGATCAGCCGTTTTGAACTGGTTAATCAGGTTCGCGCCACGTTGGAATTATCTTGTAGTAAGGGAGGCCTATGTTAGATCTAAGATTTATTCGTGAGAATGTACTCCGTGTGAGAGAAGGCCTCGCGGCTAAGAATGCGGTTGGCCGTTTGGATGAACTTTTGGCGTTGGATGAGAAGCGGCGGGAACTCATTGTGAAAATTGATGAGCTCAAGGCCAAAAAGAACGCGGCTAATGAGGAGATCACCTCTCTTCTTAAACAGAAGCAGGATCCCAAAGACAAGATCGCATCCATGAAGGTTATCGCCAGTCAGGTTGATGCCCTTGAACCTGAGCAGAAGGCGATCGACGAAAAGATCCATGAGATTCTCATGTTTATACCGAATTTGCCGCATCCATCGATCCCTGTCGGCGGGCCGGATAAAAATCGTGTTGTTCGTTCCTGGGGAGATCTGCGCAAGTTCGATTTTAAGCCTAAGGATCATGTAGCGCTCGCGGAAGCGCATGATATTGTTGATTTTAAGCGGGCGACCAAGATCTCAGGGGCAAATTTCTTGTTATACAAGGGAGCTGGCGCGCTTCTGGAGCGAGCCCTAATCAATTTCATGCTGGATCTTCATACGCGGGAACATGGCTATGTTGAGGTGTTTCCGCCGGTCCTGGTCAATGCGGCGAGCATGACAGGGACAGGGCAGCTTCCCAAGATGAAGGATGATATGTATCATTTGGCTGAGGATGATCTTTATTTGATCCCGACCGCTGAGGTGCCTGTTACCAATATTTATCGGGATGAAATTCTTGAAGAAGCGCAGCTTCCTATTTTTCATACAGCGTATTCGACATGTTTTCGTCGTGAAGCAGGATCTTATGGCAAGGATACCAGGGGCCTGATGCGGGTCCATCAGTTCAATAAGGTGGAACTCGTTAAATTCGTGAAGCCTGAAACGTCTTATGAAGAGCATGAGACGCTGGTGGCGAATGCGGAAAAGGTATTTCAGTTATTAAAGATCCCGTATCGTATTCTAGAGTTGGCCTCAGGGGACATTAGTTTTTCGGCTGCCAAGTGTTACGACATTGAGGTGTATGCGCCGGGGCTCGATAAATGGCTTGAGGCGTCGAGCTGTTCTAATTTTGAGGATTTTCAGGCCCGTCGCGCTAATATTCGTTATAAGGGCAAGGATATGAAAAAGCCGGCTTTTGTTCATACGCTCAATGGTTCGGGTGTGGCAACGCCCCGTACGATGGTGGCGATCCTGGAAACGTATCAGCGAGCTGACGGGGGGATCGATATCCCTGAGGTTCTCTGGCCTTATACAGGTGGGCTTAAGGCGATCACAGCGAGAGTTTGATGGAGAGATATCATGGCCGCTAAGGAAGAAAAAACAGAATCAAAGGGTCCCAAGGGCGATGGATTTGGGAGACTTGCGGTACTCGTCTTCAAATACATTTTTATTTTCCTGTTATTGCCTCTGGTCATTGCGTCAACGGTGGCTCTTCGGGAAGAGATCCTCCATTTTAATGCTACGCTTCAGCATGATCTCTGGATCGGCCTGGTGGGTTATTTCATGTTGTACTTTTTTGTTTACGACCTTGGTTTTCTTTATCGCCTGGGGCAGGGGGCCACATCTTTTTGTTTTCAGTTTTTGAAACCTCTGGTTAATTTTGCTCCCTATGTCATTCCTGTTTACACGATTGTTGCGTTGATTGTTTTTGCGGTCTTGAGTGCTATAGGTTTGCAAGGGGAGTGGCGGGGTGTTTTTTACTCGATCATGGCGGCTACCTTTGCTATGCACATTATTCTGACCGCAAAGGATCTTTACGAAAAAGATTCAGCCCCGGGAAAGCCCTCCTATTTCTTTGGTATGGGATTTGTGTATATTATAGATGTGTTTTTTATTGCCCTGGTGATGAACATAACGCTTCCGGGATTTTCTTTTGTTCGTTTCTTCCTGGGTCTCTCGGAGACATCGTTCCATATTTATAAGGCCATATTTACTCAGCTTTTCCTCTAAATGACACGAAAGTCCTCTCTTCAGTTGGTTTCTGTTCTTCTGTTTCTTGTTCTATGCGCGGTTGGTTTTAGGATCGCAGCGAGCAAGCCGCTTTGGAAGGATGAGCTTTATACCCAGAATAACGCCGTTCAGGGGATGTCGTCTGTTCGTCTTCTTGTCGGGCGAAACACGGGCGAAGGGAACAATGCGCCATTGTTTTATCTTATTCAACAATGGACTAAGTTTGTCCCTGATGTTCTTGTTTCGAACGAACTTGAGAAGGATGCGATCTGTGCGGATATGAAGAAAATGCTTCTTCTGAGAATTCCCTCTGTTTTGTTTATGTCAGCCGCGCTCGTGTTATTGTTCTTCTTTTTTGCGATGGAGTTTTCCGTTTTTGCTGGGATTTATGCCTTGCTCTGTGCCTTGGCCTCACCTATGGTCTGGTTGTATTGGGCAGAGGCCAGGCCGTATCCTTTGGTTGTCTTCTTTACGGTTGTCCAATCACTGATCCTGATCAAGATGTCTCGAGGGGCCGATGAGAGGGATAAGCGTTGGCCGGCCCTGGTGATCGTTAATTTCCTTTTGGTTTTCACGTCGTATCTTTCCATGATCCAGGTTTTGGGGGCGGCGCTTGTTTGCTGGTTCTGCGGGGAACGGCTTGGGAAAAGACTTGCCTGGATTCTGGCTCCTGTCGTGGTGGCTCTTTTTTATCGTTTTCAAGGCGTTCATGAGGCGTATGATCTTTTTTTTCAGTGGAGTTATTTCTTAGACAATATCCCTCTTGATAGGATCGCCTTTTGCGCGATCGCGGCCTTGATCTTGTTCGTGGCGCCTCCTATGAAGGCAGGGATTGTTTCTTCCAAAGAAGAGCAGGTGCTGGGACACTACTCCCGGTTTCTTCTTTTGGTTCTGATCGGTTTTTCCCTTGTTTTACTGATGGTTAAAGTCCAGGAGACGCATTTGAAACAACTGGGGCTGCACAGTCGGTTTTTTATTGCGCTAACACCGATGGGGATCATTGAGCAGGTTCTTGTGGCCTTGTGTTTATTTCGTGTCGCGATCAGAGAACAATGGCTTGCGTGGAGTGCTTTGGCCATGACCATTCTTTTATCAGTTATTGCGTTTTGGCATACATCGGCTCAGGTTGTCTCGGGATTAAAATTCTTATGATGTTATCTTCTTGGATAAAATTTTGTTTGGCGATCGTCATGGTGGCACTGTTGGCACTTTGGGGATGGAGGGAATGTGCGACATGGCAACAACGAGTTATTCCTCGTTTGAGCAAGGTGAGCTTCTTGCCAGACACGAGGACTGTTCGCTCGCGGGCCATGCTTGAACGGGTCAATATTCATACTCCGGACTTTGCTCTGCTGGCCAGGGCTATCTCAGGAAACGGCGCAGGCACAGAACATCAAGGCGCTCTGAAAGAGGGGGCGCAGTATTATCGGTATATCACGGAGCTGGCTCCGAATCGTTTTGATGCCTACTTGGTTCAGGGCGCATGTGAGTATGGTCTCAGGAATTATCCTGATGCAGAACAAGCCTTGAAGCGGGCGTTGTATCTGTCGCCTAACTTCTTTTGGACTTATTATGATCTTGGCATGTTTTATTTTAATAACGGTATGTATCCGGTCGCCCGAGGATTTCTTGAGGGAGCCTTGGCTCGCTTGGGGAGCTATGATGACAAGGCTTTACGGGGGTCTAAAATATTTATGGACCTTTTGCGTTCAGATGAAGGGATGTCTTTGAGCCAGGGGATGGTGAAGGCATCACGTGATTTACAGATGGCATCTGCGGTCAGTTGTTTTATTCTGGGAGATTTTGCTTGTGTGATGAAGTCTAGTGATGCAGGGCGAAAGTCAGGGGGAGGCGCGGCATTCTTGACCCTTTCCGGGGCAGCCGCTTTTCAAATGAAGGATGATGTCCGCGCGGCTATATTATTGTCCGGGGCCATTGCGGAGGATCCTTTAAGCGGGGCAGCGCATTTCTTTTTGGCTTTATCTTTAAAGCGCACGGGAGATGAGGCAGGGTTTGAGACGCATTATGCAAGGGCCATGGAATTAAAATTTGATCCCAAGGAGTTTCTGGCCGGGATAAAATTCCCGCTCAGGGTCTATTAGGCGGTTGTCGGGAATTGACAGAAAAAGGGCAGAGGGACCGATTGCGGCAGTTTTGAAAGGCGTTTTGGCGTAATTTTATAACATATTGAAGTTGAACAACCTATGAACCCCCGACGATGATCGGGGGTTTCTTGTTTATGGATAGGGAGGGCCCATTGGGATGATTGGGGCGCCTGATGGACACCGGGGTGGACACCAGACCCCCATCTGTTGCTTTCATCAGCGAAGACCCCAAGGTGTGTTAGTTGGTAAGTTTGTAAAGAACGCCATAATATATATGTGATTATCCCAAGAAAGCGTTTTCCTAAGAAGTTGCTTATATATTCTTTTAGTCTTACTCATAGTTTATACTTGCTTTAGTGGTGGTTCGTTTAGCAAAGAGGCAAGGAATGGGCGAGATTATCTTCAAGAGA
>JADGCU010000017.1:0-16495 GCA_015228785.1 Candidatus Omnitrophota bacterium | reverse complement strand
CCGCCTGATCAAGTATTTTCTGGCTTCGATCACCGTTCCCGAGAAAGACCTGTGGGTCAATCTGTCTCCCTATGAGAAAGACCGTATTATTCCTGATGCTTTCGGTGTTACGGAAATGGGGCGGGATCTTTTGGCACAGGACTATATGCTTAAGCAGATCACGGCCAGCGTGATCTATCCTGAAGGTGAGACGGGCAAGGCATTCTGGGCCAAGGTGTACGCCGAGGCGGAGAAGCGATATGGCACGACCGATATCCCAGTTGATACTTTCAATAAGGTCTGGATCGTGCCTGAGAAGGCTGTTGTTTATGAGAGCAAGGACTCGGCTTATGTGGTTGAGAGTAAGCTCAAGGTAATGCTGGAGAGCGACTATGTCGCTCAGGCGAGAGCCGAGAGCCTGGATGTGAACGCATCTGTTGTCTCTGGTCTTACGTCACAAGGGACACAGGATCTTGCCAAGCAAGTCCTCCGCGACATTGTCATTCCCATTCTTGAGAAGGAAGTTAATGAGGGCAAAAATTTTGCCCAACTTCGGCAAGTCTACAATTCGCTCATTCTGGCGGTTTGGTACAAGGATAAGGTCAGGGAGAGCATATTCGGCAAGGCGTATGTCGATCGGAATAAGACCGGCGGTGTGGATATTGAAGACAAAGCGGCCAAGGACAAGATTTGGGCGCAATATGTCGAGGCGTTTAAGAAAGGCGCTTACAACTATATCAAGGAAGATCTTGACCCTGCGACTCAGCAGATGGTTCCGAGGAAGTATTTTTCAGGCGGGGTTGGGTTTGATGGCGGCAAGGTGCGTGGGGTAAGGCAGCGTGCTGTTCGATCACAGTTGTCAGAGGGAGTTTCAGAGCGCGCCATGATTGTCAGGACGAACCTTGATGCGGCAAAGCCTGGGAAGCGCGGCGTTACGCAAGACACGCCCCTTCTTTCTGTTGGGCGGGTGACTTATGATCATGGAGAATATACGGCAAAACATACGGATCGTAAGCTTCAGCCTTTTAAAAGCTGGATGAGTCTCGCCCGTTCTCTTTTTCATACCTACGACAGTGAATTCAGGAAAATTTCAGATAGGAATGTCTTGCCGGAAAATGCTGGAGATATCCGCCGGATCATCGATGGCCTCCGTGATGGTCTGGGGGTTAATATCGGGCAGATCCTTACGATGCGTACCGCAGATATCCGAAGACGCCTCAATGTCTTGCGTGCGGCCGTTCTCGAGGAGAATGTAACAGCCTTTACGAATAGTGCCAACGGGCTTAATCATTTGTTATGGTCTAAAGAGCCAGAGCTTGAGGGGACATATACGCAGATCCGTGTGGCTTTGAGGATCGTGACCGATCGCGGGATCGGGGAGGGCACGAGGGATCTTATTCTTAAGGCATTGGACGAAGCGGGTAAGAGGCTTGGACTTTTGGATGATCTCAGGATCCTTTTTGACCGGTATCAGGAGAATTATGTCAGGCAAAGAGGCCTTTTGGGTAATGTTTCCGACGATGAAGTGCGCGTTCAGGCGTTTGAGATGACTCTTAAGGCAGGGGGTCTTTCCAGCAGCGCGGATCAACTTCCGAGGGTTACGCTTCTTTTTTATCAGCTGGCGTTTGTTTCGGCGCGGGAGCATCCTGAATATTTTAAGATGATTAATTCGCGTATTCATCATCGGCCTCTTGTGAAGGAATGGCCTGCGCAGCCGGAATTTCCTGAGAGTCTGGACGCTGTTAAACCGGCGGGGCTTTTTGTCCCTGCGGTGGTTCGTGAGGCATGGTTTCGCTTTGCTTCGCCTCGTTTGGAGGATCGATTATCTTCTGTGCAAGAGAAGGCTATGGCCCTTGAGCCCGACCATACGATGGCGGGGACGATCAAGGAAGAGGAAAGACTGGAAAGGCTTCTTTCTCCTGAGGCATGGGAGACTACGGCGGCAACCCGGTCGCGGAGTGCCCATGAACATGAGAAGTTGACGGAATCGTTTGCGGCCCTGATGCGGATCAACCGGCCAGTCAAGACGCTTTTTGTGATGCCCATGTACAAGGAGATCCAGCGGCTTCAGCCAAGATCCAAGGAAAATCCGTTTGGGGAAGATGCTTTGCGCGTCAAGGTGGCACAGTTTGTCGTGCAGCAGCGCAGGAATCCTAACTTCGAATGGCGGATCCTTGCCGTGGATGACGGGACGCCGGAGGAAGCCTCGGCCCGGCTTGTGGAAAAGATCTGGAAAGAGATCCAGGAGGAATACCGGCAGGCAGGAATGACGCTTGCCCCGGATCTTGTGCAGGTTTTATCTGTTTCTCCGGAGGAAAAGAATCTGACAGGGAGCCGTAAGGGGTATGCGACCGTCAAGGCTTTGAAACAGGCCGTAGCGAACGGGTGGGCAGATTATATCGGCTATACGGATACGGATATCTCGACAAATGTCATGCAGACGCCGCTTTTACTTGAGTCTCTTATAAATGGCGGGGTTGATGCCGCTATCGGCTCGCGCTGGGCTGCCGGCGGTAAGGCGCAGGGCGCCCTTGCGAGGCGGTATTTCTCCAGCAAGATTTTTAACTTGATGATCCGGACGCTTCTGCCTCCTTTGGGGAGAATTTACGATACACAGCGCGGGTTCAAACTGTTCACCCGCGAGAATCTGAGCGCCATTCTTGATAATGCGCGTGACCCGGGGATGTCTTTTGATACGGAACTGCTTCTTCTGACAAAGCTTTCCGGCGGGAATGTCCAGGAAGTCCCGATTTCATGGTTTGATTCTTTTGAGGCGAGCACGGTGACGCTGGGGGACGAGGCCAAGCGCATGGCCAAAGGGATTCTGAAATATCAGACCTCCCGTTGGCTGGATAAGTCGCTGATCCTTAAGCTCCGCAGTGAAAGAAAAAAGATCAAAGATCAGGCGGCAGAGCGGCAAAACGGCGTTGGGACAGGTCCTGAGGCAGCGATGGCGAAAGCGGGTCCCGAGTTACCGATGGTCGAAAAATCCGATTTCGCGATGACAAGAGGGAATAGTGCAGAAAGTCGGAAGTCGAATCAGGCGTTAAATTTATTGACGGAAGAACAGGCATCTCGAGTGCGGACTCTTTATCAGCACCACAGAGACTTGAAATTGAAAGAATTGAAAAGCCGCCTTTCACCTGAGCCTTTGGAATTACCGCAAGCGATCCGATTCTGTGAGCGTAAAAAAGGCGCTGTTGCGGTTGCCTTGAAGTTGCCGGGTGATTTTCAGAAATTCTTGAATGTCTTAGAAAGCCAGGAACTTTTCACGGCCGGGTTTGAGGTTTTGATTGCCCGTATCCGCGGAACTACTCAATGGATCCTGTTCAGAGGCGCCGGGGAAGGGGTTGCTGACGAGTTCCTTGAAGAGAACGCATTGTTATTTGATGTGATCCTGCATCAGCACCCGACGCAGGATGAGCCGATCCCATCTCCGACAGATTTCCGTTTCGATTATCTTATGAACGCAGGACCGTGGACGCACGCCTTGATAATTGGTCGCAAGGGGCTTACACGAACGGATGCTTCCCAGATGATCAGTTCGAATCTCGACTATCCTCATCAGTGGGACATGTCTGATTTCAGGAAAGATCTTAGGGAGTTACGGACTCGTTCGGATATTGACCTGACCGATATCGATTCCGCTGATCCACGGGTAAAGCCTTTATATGATCAATGGCTGAAAGAACGGAAGGGACGTTATTCATTTAAAACATGGGGGTCGATCAGCGTATCTGATTTTACTCCGCTAGAATTTGATCCAGCTGTGATGATCCAGTCTCCATCTCCCCATATTAGGGCCCGTGCGCTTTTTCAGTTACTCGAGATGCTGCCTTCACTTAAAGAGACAGGATTAGGCGAGGGCTATCTGGATAAAGTGATCCGTACATTTATTCATGATCCCAGAGAAGATGTGCAACTGGCTCTGGTGAATAAACTAATCGACATCAGATTTCGCCCCGAGTATGGCCTGCAGCGGGAAAATTTTAAGGCGTTTCTTGGCTCACCGTTTCCCAATGTCAAACGTTTAGTAGGTATTTACGAAACCACAGCCCCAGACCAGGAAATGGCAGGGAATAAAGGCGGGATTGACTTAACCCGTGACAAGATGGGTCTTCAGGTTCAGAGTGAGGGGCAAGGCGTTCAGTTCACGTTAGATCCAGTCATGATCCAGCAGTTGCAAAATGCCTCTGGTCTTACGCCAATCATCATTGACATTCAGCCGATGACAACGACAGTGCCGATGTTCTTGGGGCTTACGGACGATGTTCCGGTGGCCGATCTGCATGGGATCGGCACTCCGTCGTGACCTCGCTCCGCTCGCTAATATCACGACTTCGGCAGGGCAGTTGAGTATGAAATAATCTGTTTAAACTGATTTCAATTTGGTTATTATGTGGCCGTTAAGACGTTCCCTCTGGGCGATTGATACGAGGGGGGATATCAAGGTATTCCCTGATAGAGTTTTTGTTCCTGCGTCCAAGCCGTTGATGGTTCGTCGTAAAAGGAAGCTGACTTGAAGTTATATGTAATAAAAAGTATAAAAAAGGTTTCAGAGGATCATTCTTTACAGCCACAGATAAGTCTGGTATAAAAGATTTCTATTTCTGCGATCTGTGTCATACGTTCATATCGCATCTGGTGATGGGTGGCGCGGATCTGAATACGGTCAGGGAGTTATTGGGGCACAAGTCGCTTAAGATGACCCTGCGTTATCCGTATTTTTTGCAGAAACAAAAGAGGCGGGCAGTTGATATTTTGGGCAGGCGCATGGACATATTTTGGACACCGTGCGTTTCCGTTGTAAAAAGTGAGAAGATCGCGGAACTTTTAACACATTAATATATTGTTATTTCTGATTTATGGAGAGGTGGCTGAGTGGCCGATAGCGGCGGTCTTGAAAACCGTTGACCCGAAAGGGTCCGTGAGTTCGAATCTCACCCTCTCCGTTCTTTATATTGGAACCTTATTAAAGAGGAACATTTCTTGGGTTTTTAGCTCAAAAGTAGGGATATAATTTATTCTCATTTTTAATATTTGTTCTTGCTTTTTTTATTCTAAAAGTTTAAAGTATAAGCATCTAAAACGTAATAAATAATTAATTATATTAGGAGGATTTTTATGAAAAGCATTAGCAGGTTAACAGGCGCATTTTTAGGTACTATTGTCGGTGTTTTTCTTTTGATGGGTATTGTCATGGCGGCGGATCAGCAGAAGAAGGTTGCTCCTCCTGTAGCAAAATGTGTCCAATGTCAAGACAAGTTGAATGCTGCATTTGCGAAGCAATTGGAGATGAAAGCATTTGATAAAAAACATATGAACGAGCTCAAAGCAACTGATATGAAGGCTTATAAGCAACTTATGCTTGCTAAAACTGTTCTAAAAGATGAGAAAAAGGCGTTACAAGGGAAGAATTTAAGTCCGAAACAAAGACTTGTGCAGGACGCTGTTTTAAAATATAGTGATCCTGAGATGTATAAATTGGACCAAGAGTTTAAGGCTTTGGCCAAGATAAAGTTTGAGTGTGAGAAGACTTGTCCCACAAAATAATATGCCTGCTTTAGTGCGAGGATTTTGAGGAAAGAGTTTTAATATTATTTATTAGCATTTAAGTTAAGAAACCTGCTTCTTGTATAGAGGCAGGTTTCTTCTTTTTGAGGCGTTTTTTATGGAAGAAGTTTACGTGTTAAGCGCCCTTTTGCATTTCAGCTGATTCTATCGACACCATAACTTTTCAACATGTTAAAAAAGAAAGAGTTTTATGGCATTTCTTGTTTGAGAAATGTCCTTAAACGTGTTTCGACGGCTTCCAATGTTTCAATGGTCATAAGATCAGACCGGAGTTTGCTGACATTGGGTAACCCCTTAAGATATCCGACGTAGTGTTTGCGAAACGCTAAGACAGGGTTGCGGCAGGATTTGAACGCGCATGATGATTTTAGATGCGTCAGGCACAGTTCTATTTTGTCTTTAAGCGATGGATCAGGCAGAAGGGTATTTGTTGTCATATAATGTTTGGCTTGTTTGAAGATCCAGGGATTGGCAACGGCTCCGCGACCGATCATGACCCCGTCGCATCCGGTCTCAAACATGGCTTTTACATCTTGAGGCGTGATGACATCGCCATTGCCGATCAGGGGGATGGAGATGGACTTTTTGATTTTGCTGAGCCATTCCCAGTCAGCAAAACCGCGGTGTGCTTGGGAACGGGTTCTGCAGTGCAGGGTCAACATCTTGGCTCCCGCGGCTTCGATCATTTTTGCAACATCCATAATGACAATCGATTTTTCATCCCAGCCAAGACGGGTCTTCACGGTGACAGGAAGGTTCGTGCCAGAAACAGTGGCTTTGACGATAGACTCAAAGAGTTTAAGGTCTTTGAGTAATCCTGCGCCTTCTAATCGGGCCACATGATTTTTGACCCAGCATCCGCAGTTAATATCGATAAAGTCCGGGTCAAAGGAGGTCGCTATGGCGGCGGCTTCTTTCATGGCCTCCGGGCGTGATCCGAACAATTGGATTCCCACCGGGCGTTCTTCATCTCTGATTTCGATTTTGTGTAAGGCTTTTTTGATGCCTCGGATAAGGGCTTCGGCTGCCGTGAATTCTGTTATGGTGATATCGGCCCCTAGGTCTTTGCAAACCAGGCGGAAAGCAAGGTCGGTCACATCCTCCATAGGTGCCAGGACGAGGGGTTTATCGAGTTCATAACGAGCAATCTTCATGTCGAGGATTATACTCAAGAGTTTTAAAAAAGCAATCCCTGCTGGATTCTTAAACAAGCAGAATCAATCCGGAGTGTCTTCATTCGTGAATGGTTGCGGATCAAGGGATGACTCCGCGCCTTTGGCGTGGCATAAAAGACCGACGGGAGAATATACAATGCGGAAAATTTGGATTGAAAATAGTTCTTATCAATTTATACTTATTGTCGCATAAAAGGAGATCTTGTGGGGCCAACTGTTTCATTTTTTACATTAGGATGTCGGTTAAATCAAAGCGAAACAGCCGTTCTCGAAGGGCTTTTTCGTGATAAGGGATTTTGTGTCGTTGATTTTAAAGATCGTGCTGATATCTTTGTGGTGAATTCTTGTACAGTCACTTCAGCAGGGGATGCTGCTGCCCGGTATGCTATGAAGAAGGCTATTGCTCTCCATTCTCAAGTTCGAATTGCTATTATTGGATGTCAGGCTCAAGTTCAAAGAGAGAGGTTGTTGGCGCTTCCCAATGTTCAATGGGTTATCGGGACAGCGAGGAAAATGAGGCTTGCGGATATTCTTTGGAATGATATTTCTTCAAGAGAGAAAAAGATCCTTGTCCCTTATATATCCAGAAATGCGTTTACGATGCCATTAACTTTGGGGCGTGGCCGGCGAACAAGGGCAAATTTGAAAGTGCAGGACGGCTGTGATAATTTTTGTGCGTATTGTGAGATTCCCTATGCTCGCGGGAGATCTCGCTCAAGAAAGTTTTCTAATGTCATTGCTGAGGCCCATGCACTTGCGCATGTTGGCCATCAGGAGATCGTTTTGACGGGCGTTAATATTGGAGATTATAAGGATGATACGAAATGTCTCATGGATGTTGTCAAAGGATTGGAAATGATCAAGGGGATTGTGCGAATACGGATTTCATCTATCGAGAGCACAAAGATCCCTCGGAAACTTGTTAGGTTTATGAACCGGCCGCACAAATTGTGTCGATTTCTTCACGTTCCTGTTCAAAGTGGTTGTGATAAGCTTTTAAAGCGTATGGGGCGTACGTATGCGACAGCTGAATTTTCTTCTATGGTTCGAAGTCTTGTGAAGAAGGTTCCCGGTATCAT
The DNA here is from genome assembly GCA_015228785.1 of Candidatus Omnitrophota bacterium. Lineage (GTDB taxonomy): Bacteria > Omnitrophota > Gorgyraeia > Zapsychrales > Fredricksoniimonadaceae > JAAYZZ01. Next base: position 8,688 of record JADGCU010000017.1, on the reverse strand, counting down.
GATCGGCACGGATGTGATTGTCGGGTTCCCAGGGGAAACGCCCGAGGATTTTGAAGAAACGGTCCGGTTTCTTACAAAGACTGACGTTCATTATATTCATGTTTTTAGTTATTCTCATCGTTATCGCGCCCGTAGTCGTCGATTTGAGGGGGAGGTGCCGGCTTCCGTTATTTCTTCTCGGAGCAGGGTTCTGCGTCGTTTGAGTGCCCAGAAACGGGGGGCCTTTCTTGGCAGCCTTCTTGGTCGTCGGGAAAGAGCTCTTTTTGAGCATAAAAAAAATGAATATTGGATTGGACACCTCGACAATTATGTTACAATAAAAATAAAATCAGACCACAACCTTAAGAACGTTTTTGCCGACGTCATTTTGGAAAAAGTTGATGGTGAGGTCGTGTTGGCGTCCTTGGCAAACTCAGGAAAGGCCTATGGATCTTGTTCAGAAGATCAAGGATCATATCATTGCGTTGAATAGCATTTCCTACGATGATGATACGCAGCTAGAACTTTATTCTTCACAACTTAAAGATACCTTTTTTCAGATCTTTGGTCCCCACAGTCAGTTCGTAACATATTTGAATTCCATTCGTTTTCATCCGATATCACCTGTTGTTCCTGTTGAGGAAAGTGTACGTTGTTGGGCTCGCGGTAAGAAACAGCTTCGGGATCTCTTGTTTGTTGTATTGGAGGATCCTGTTCTTAAGGATTATACACGCTGGCATGACCGTGATCTGGGACAAGAGGCAGCCGTTGAGGTTGCTGCTGCGGAGCAGATCGTTGCTGATGTTGAGCTGCGAGCAACCCTGCCGCACACTGAGGAGATCAGTAGTTCGTTACTCGATGTTATTCAGGCGTTTAAGAATAAGGTCAAGGTTGATATTTCCCTTGCGGGTGAAGCGCACTCGTGTCTTTGGGAAGATGAGGAGCGTCAGGTTGATCATATTCGTATGCCTCGCGTCCGAATTGATTTGAGGCATTTGGATTTGCTCCATGATGGCGTTGAAACCTATTTTGTTCACAAGGCTTCATTTTTACCTAAGGATAGGACCAAGAAAGTCCTTTTCATTTCTTCTTTAAATTCTCGGCAAGATCAGAAAGTTCGCGGATTTTTTAGCGCTACTGAGGCAACGTTGGTTGATGTTAGCACGCAGTCTGGGATAAAAGATCATTCCTTGGATCAAATTACTCAGGATCCATCGATTCAGATGGCTGTCTTTATGCTCTCAAGGGATAGCGGGGTGTCGTTGCCAGAGGCGGCTTCGTTAAAGGCAGGTTGGTGGCCATCACCTGTGTCTTGTTTTCAGTTGGGGTATCTCTTGAGTAAGTTGGGACGTCGTCGGGTTATTGCTCTTTATGAAGAATCTTTAGAATTTCATCGGCCTGCAGGTTATTTTGATGTTATTTATATTGCTATGACGGCCTCCGGGGCCTGGAGGCATGATTTAGCTCAATATTTGAAGGAAGGCAAGATTGCGGTTAAGGATGAGGCACATCCGTTCTTTTATGCAAGTTGAAACAGGAATAGATCGAGGCATTTCTTAGTTGAGTTAAAATTTTTTTGGGCGCTTTGGATCATTGAGGAGTTTCGTATTCATTAGAAGTTTAGATCGTTGGTGCGCGCATCGGTAGAAAATTAGATTTCAATTCAATTTCCAATCAAATTCCCTCATTAGTTATAATTTTTTCCATCTCCAGCATGTAGGGCTGGTATAGATATTTACTTAACTATTAAATATAAGTTATATTAATAGAAAATAAAACTTGGCTTTTATAAATTATCTTATAAAATCTTAATAATATTTGACGATAAAATTGTTGTTTTAAATGATAAATCCATGCTATTAATGATTTTACGTATTATTCTAATATTTGTGGTTTCCGGACTTCTTTTTATGCCATGCTTGCAAGCTGGTGTGATTACGGTTTTGCCGCAATTTACAAAAGGTGATCGTGTTTTGATCTTGGCGCCGCATCCAGACGATGAGGCTATTGGTGCAGGTGGCGTGATTCAGATGGCGCTGGAGGCAGGGGCACAGGTTAAAGTTGTTCTTTTAACTAATGGGGAGAACAATCAACTTTCTTTTATTGTTTATAAAAAGAGGCCTGTTCTTTTGCCCAATGAAATAATTAAAATGGGGACAATGAGATATCAGGAGAGTGTTGCGGCCATGATGTCTTTAGGGCTTAATCAGAGTGATGTTATCGCTTTAGGATATCCCGATTACGGGACCATGGAGGTGTTTCAGAAATATTGGGGGTCTGTTAAATCTTCTTTTCGAGCCATGCTTTCGCGAAGACGTTCTGTGCCTTATCAAAATGCTCGTTCTTTTGGGGCACCTTATGTTGGGGAAAGTATTCTAAAAGACCTTGAGGGAATTCTCGTTGATTTTAAGCCTACTAAGGTTTTTGTTTCTCATTCTGTGGATGTTAATCGTGATCATCGAGCGGCGTATGCTTTTCTTAAGGTGGCGCTTTGGGATGTCGAGGATCGGGTTGGAAAACCAGATGTTTTTCCGTATCTTATTCATGCGTATAATTGGCCGCAGCCGCGGGGCTATTTTCCGGGAAAAGTTCTCGATGTCCCCAACGACCTTTCCAAGAGTGATATTATCTGGAATATGCTTACTTTAGATCCAGGTAAGATTCAGAAGAAGAATGAGGCGATCAAATTTTATGTTTCACAAAATAAAGGATCCCCCAAGTATTTATTTTCTTTTGCACGTCTTAATGAGCTTTTTGGGGACTATCCTCCTGTGCCGATCTTTAAGCAGATGAGTTCTTCTCCGGTCTGGCAGCAATTGAAAACGTCAGAAGATGAGAAGCCTTCAAGGAAGGCCAAGGAGGTTGATCAGATCGCCGGTCTTTCTTATGCCCGGGTGGGGAATAACCTTCGTATTCAGATGAACTTGAAACGGGTTATTGATATCAAGATGGGTGTGTCGATTTTTCTTTTTGGTTATAAGAAGGGGACGCCTTTTGGTCAAATGCCCAAGATTAATCTTGTTGTTGGGGTTGATGGATTTCATGTAAAGGAAAAAAGAAAGAACATCTTATCTAAAGAGATTGAGTATAAGTTGACTGATAAAGAGATGGTTTTTAGTGTTCCGTTATCTGTTCTTGGTTTTCCGGATCGAATTCTAAGTTCTGCGCAAACCGCGCTTTATGATCTCGCTTTTGATCAAACAGCGTGGAGGGAGTTGGTAATTAAGTAATTTAATGGAGACCCTTAGGGTTAAGTAGTAAAGGGAGAAAGAGCTTATGGCTAATGTTATTATTCGAGAATATGTTTCTAGTGATCGCGATAAGATCCGTCAGATCAGCGTTTCTACGGCCATGCTGGGCCGGCCGGGACGCCTTTTCTTTGAGGGAGATGAGGTGTTAGCTGATGCCTTGACGCTGTACTATACCGACTATGAGCCAGAATCTTGTTTTGTGGCAGAGGTAGATGGTCAGGTCGTGGGGTATATTTTGAGTACGAAAGACACGCGTTCTATGGACAGTGTTTTCCTGTCCAAGATCTTTAAGCCGCTTTTGTTGAAGGCGCTTTGTCAGGGGGTTTTTCTTCATGGCAAGAATTGGATGTTGTTTTTGCGGGTTTTGGGAGTAGCTATGATAGGCGGGTTTTTTATGCCGAACTTTTATGCAGAGTATCCGGCCATGATTCATATTAATGTTATGGAGGAGCATCGTGACTTGGGGCTGGGGGAACGGCTGATGAAAAGATGTTTGCAGTATTTGGGGAATGGTGATTTAAGTGGTGTACGTTTGGCGACCATGTCTGACCGTGCGAGTGAATTCTTTCAGAAACAGGGGTTTCGTCTTTTTCATACGTCGCCGCGGCCTTATTTTTACACTGTTCTTCGCAAGTATGTGACCTTAAGAATTTATTGTAGAAAGTTTGAGTAAGAGCGGGGTGTTTTTTGAGAAAGATTGTTATTTTGCTTCTTTTGTTGGTTGTTTTTTTCTTTTTGGGGAATCACATTGTTAGTTTAACTAATCCTGATGAGGTGTTTTATGTTCAGACAGCTAAGGAAATGGCTGAGCGGGGAACATGGTCAACGCCCTATCTTTTTGGCCAGCCTCAATTTGAGAAGCCAATTTTGACTTATGATTTTCTTCGTCTTTCCGCTTTGGTTGGGGGATTTACGCCTTTCTCTATGCGATTCTTTCCTGCGCTATTTGGGGCTTTGGGGGTTTTAGCGATCTATGTTCTTGGTATTTTGGGATTTCCCGATCGTCGCAAAGCCTGGTTGGGGGCCTTGGTTTTGATGTCTTCCTTTTTTTATTTAGGCATGGGGCGGGTTGTCTTTTCGGACATGATCTTTTCTGCCTTTATCACCTTGGCCCTGGTTGTATTTTACTGGGGGTATGTCACTCAGCAGCACAGGAGATGGGCATTTGTTCTTTTTTATGTCTTTTGCGCTTTGGCGGTATTGACAAAAGGGCCCATTGGTTTTTTGATCCCCTTTACAGCTATTATTCTGTTTCTTGCCATCAAGGGGCAGCTTGACGTGATCATGCGACCTTCTTTTTGGGTTGGGCTTTTTCTTTTTCTTCTTTTAGCCATTCCATGGTATGGAGCTATGGTCAAGATGTACGGCAATGGTTTTATTGATGAATTTTTTGTTAATGATCATATTCGCCGGATATTCGAAGCAGAACATGCCAGTAATGATAAGTGGTATTTTTATCCGCTGGCCATTATTTTGGGGATGTTCCCTTGGGTGATCTTTGTGGTTACGGCCTTTGTGATGTATGGCCGCAATATTATTTTGAGAAATATTTCATCTACAAGGCTTTTTCTTTTGATCTGGGTTGCAACAGTGCTTCTGACCTTCCAGTTTGCGCATTCCAAGTTGGTCAGTTATATTCTGCCGCTTTTTCCAGCTTTGGCGCTTATGGTTGGGGATTTTCTGGATGAGGAACTTACCCGAAATGCCAGGACGATTCGGCTTCATTTGTTGTTTTCATGCCTTGCTTCGATGTTCATTCCTGTTGTTCTGCTTGTTTTTGCGTTTAAGTACCCCATGTATCTTCCATCAAAGGCTGAGTCGATCGGTGTTCTGCTTTTCTCCTTTGTGATGATGGGAGGGATGGTTGTTCTTGTTTTTCGTCGAAAGTTTCTAGGTTGCGTATATGTTCTCGCTTTTCAGACACTTTTTGTCTTTATGTGTATTTTCGTATCAGCGCATCGCCTGGAAGATTATGTGGCCTCTAAGAATAGTGCGAGTTTCTTGAAAACACAGCCTGAGGTTCAGGGAAAGATCCTTTGTTCGAAAATGTTTTTAAGAGGCATAAGATTTTATACTAACAAAGATGTCGCCTTGATCAGTATCGGGCGTGCGCCTTTGTTTAGTCCTCATCCTGTTCCTGTGCTCGATGATGATGCGAAAGTCATTGATTTCTTAAAGACGCATCCCGTTACATACTGCGTCCTTGATTCTGCGGCACGCGAAGATATTCAACGTATTTCAGGTCTCATGGGACGGAGGGAAGAGCTATTAAGGGTGATGGGAAATCAGTATATTGTCCGGATTACACTTGTGAATTCCTGAAATAGGGGATATTAAGATTTTGTTTTCGGGTAGGAAACCTTAGGAAAGGGGAATATTTATGAAAGTCGTAGCGATCAATGGCAGTCCTCGGTCTAAAGGGAATACGGCTATTCTTATGGGGCGGGTTTTTGATGTGCTTCAGAAAGAAGGCATTCAAACAGAGATGATCCAGCTTGGGGGTCATCTGGTGCGAGGATGTCGAGCTTGTTATAAATGTTCTGAGATCAAGAACGGTCTTTGTAATGTAGATGATGATGTGATTAATGCCATTATTTCCAAGATGTCAGAGGCGGATGGGATTATTTTGGGTTCTCCTACGTATGTTACGGATGTGACAACTGAGATGAAGGCTTTGATCGATCGGGCTACGCTTGTTGCGCGTGCCAATGGGCATATGTTTCGCCGAAAAGTAGGAGCAGCGGTGGTTGCTGTTCGAAGGGCAGGAGCGACCCATGTTTTTGATACGATGAATCATTTTTTTAGTATTCATCAGATGGTCGTGGCCGGGTCAAATTATTGGAATATGGGTTTTGGCCGTGAGCCAGGACAGGTGGAAACAGATGAGGAAGGCCTGAAGACTATGGAGGTTTTGGGGGAAAATATGTCCTGGTTGCTTAAAAAATTACGGTAACGTTTTGAGAGTAGCTTTATGAGGAGTTCTTTCTTCGTAGTGTTTTTAATGTTTTTAGGGTTTTCCGGATCTTTTGATGCGGTTGCGGCGACAGATCATCCGTGGCGTCAAAGGATCAATGAGGACGGTATCACTGTGGATACTCGCAAGGTTGATAGATCGTCTTTGTTGGAGTTTAAGGCGAGTATTCGGATGGATGTGTCGATTGAGAAAGTTGTTTCAGTTTTGGAGGATCCTAAGAAAATGCCTCTGTGGTACCATCAGTGTGTGTATGCGCAAGTTGTCGATGAGGAAGGCCCCCTTCAGAAGATATGTTATCTTGTTCTTCATCTACCTTGGCCTGTTTCTGAGAGAGATAGTGTTTTTCGTTTGGTTAAGGAGGAGGATTCTAAGTCCGGGATACTGACGTATACGTTAAATGCGGTTACGGACTATCTTCCCAGAAAGAGGGGGAAGATCCGTGTTCCTTATCTTAAGGCTTTTTGGAGGCTTACCCCACTTTCCGATGGCACAACAGAAGTTTTCGTTCAGCAGCATAGTGATCCGGGTGGATGGGTTCCTCCTTCACTCGTTAATAAACTTGTTGTTGATGTTCCTTTTATGAGCCTCAAAAATCTTCGCGACTTGGTTTCTCGTGAATAAAAGCATGGGGCAGTACGTTTCAAGGTTAAAGCAGTAGTGTTTGTGAGTAAGTTAATTTTGCTCATGTTGGAGAGTTTGGATGCCAGATTTCCGCAAGTATTTTAAAATCAGGCCGTATATAATTATTGGGGCCTTTTTTATAGGTTTCCTCGTTGTTGGGCTTGGGATATTTCAAGATTATGGTGTTCATAATGATGAATATCATAATCAGGGTTTTGGGCGGCGTTGGACAACCTATGTCGCTAATGTTGTAAGCGCTCGTTCGCTCTCTGTTCCTAGTCCTAAGCTTCTTCCTCATGATTATGTCCATGGCCCAGCTTTTGAGATTCTTCTGACCGCCTTACAGGATCTTTTCCAATTGAAGGATTCGAGAGATATTATATTGGCGAGACATCTTATGATCTTTCTCATGTTTTATGTTGGTGTGATATTCTTCTATCTGCTTTGTTGGAGGTATTTTGGGGATTGGCGGCCAGCGATATTAGGATGTGTATTTCTTGTGTTATATCCCAGAATATTTGCGGATGCTTTTTATAATGGCGTTGACATCTCTTTCTTGAGTGTTTTTATTATCGGCATGTTTACACTCCTGGTCATGTTAGATAAAAGGACGCTTTTGTCAGTGGTGATACATGCTTTTGTTTGTGCTTTTCTGATTAATATTCGTTTGGCGGGACTTTTTTTGCCTATTGTGACAGTAGTATTTTTTTGCTTAGAAGTTTGGAGGCTTCATCTTGTCGAGGATAGGTTGTCCGGGTTAAGAATGCTCGCAGGATACCTGGGTTCTTTGATCATCTTGGCTTTTCTTTTAAATCCTTTCTTATGGGCTCATCCACTGGCTAATTTTACAAGTTTAGTGGAGCAGGGATTGAATTTTAAGGCATGGAATTCTGGAAGGGCGCGTTATTTCGGGCGTTATTTTGAATTACGTGAATTACCGTGGCATTACATATGGGTATGGATATTCATTTCAATCCCCGTGACATATTTGGCTCTTTTTTTTACGGGAATTGTTTCTTCAGTAAAGTTATTTTTGATGAAGGGTGATCATTTATATGTGATGCGAAGGAATGTTGCCATAGTTCTTGTTTGTTTTCTTATCCCGCTGATTCTTATTACAGGTAAGGCGTATAATGGATGGCGTCATGTTTATTTCATTTATCCGGCAATGGTGTTATTGCTGATCATGGGGATTCAGCATTTATGGAAAGATATTCGACCATTCTTAAGGGGAGTGCTCACTGTCGGCATACTAGTGGCTTTGCTTGATACGGCTTTCTTCATGATCAGGACGCATCCTTATCAGAACATGTATTTTAATTCATTTGTTGTGCAGAATACTGATGGCATTATAAATACTTTTGATTTGGATTATTTCGGATTGTCTTATCGTAAGGCGTTGGAGCATATTTTGAAGACAGACAACGATGCTGTTATTCCTATTGGCGCTACGTCGACTTTTCGTGCGGGAAGCAGCCGAAGAATTCTTGTTCCAGAGGACAGGAAAAGACTTGTTGTGGGGGATAAGAAGAAAGCCAAATATTTTCTAGTTACAGACATGGTCCTTGCGCGTACATATCAGGATAAAGAATATTTTACGATCAATAAAAGTGTAACAATATAACCACTGATAAATCAAATTTTGTAAAATAGTAGTAAGGGTTTGATCCATCTTGGTATCTTTACCAAGATGGGTACAGTAGAATCAATTTTGCCTTTGGCCAATTGATGAACCGGTTTCTAGTCGCGACGCAGTTAGAATCAATTTTAGGCGTTCTTTGAATGCCTAAAATCTCGAAGTATTGGTTTCATCGAAGATGAAACAATTTTACCTTCTGCAAAATTGATAGAATTCCAGCCGGA
>JADGCU010000016.1:22901-35011 GCA_015228785.1 Candidatus Omnitrophota bacterium | reverse complement strand
TAACCTGTTCATTGTGCTCAAAGAAACTTGTCAACGGTGTTGTAATAGCATACTCATTACAAAGATTCTTTGTATGACGAGTATCTTCCGCCGCGATCAGATCAACAGTCTTTAAGACTTCAATCGCACGCAACGTCATATCCTTAAGATTTCCAATAGGCGTGGAAACAATATAAAGCATCAACCGATCTCCGAGAATTTCCTGGCAAGAAGCGCCTGCTCCAAACTCTCCGCATCTTCAACCGAAAAATCTGGACAGCTCATCGACTTTCGTGCACGCTCAAGAAGTTCGCGCAAAGATATATCAGACAACCCTTCCAGCGCGAAATCAATCAACTCCAAAGCTCGTAAAGCAGCAGAACGGGATCGCTCCCCCTGACCCTTGCCTAAAAAAGACCGATACCGAGACACTTCAGAAGCGATATGTCCCAATCGGTCAGTTTCAGAAAACTTTAAAAACCGTTCCTTTTCCATTAATGATCCCAATCAACACGTTGTTTCACAAGATCCAGGATTGCCTGGCGCACCCGAGAAGAGGTCACCTGCAAAGACCTGTTCCCATCACGAGGACGAATATTAATCAACGATGTGTATTCTATCCCCTCTTCAAGCTCACCATCAAACTGTATATTAAACCCCCACAGATCCTCTTGCGCCGAACCCCCAGCAAGCAATACTGCCTCGCTATCTGCGTGAAGCTCTCCCCCGAAAGCCACAAGCCTTAACTTGACATCAGCAACAGCCTTGATCATCTCAACATAGGTTTCCTTCGCAAGTTCCTGAAGTTCTGTCTTGGAAATCTTGTCTGAAACGATCTTAATGGCCATAATAAAATTATTCTACGGTAACAGATTTAGCAAGATTGCGAGGCTGATCGACATCACAACCGCGATTGACCGCAATATGATAGGCAAGAAATTGGAGTGGCAACGCCACTAAAAGCGGCGTCAGAATCTTGTTGGTCCTGGGAATCGAGATAACCTCCGTCGCATGCGTCCGGATATTCTCATCACCTTCGGTCGCAATGGCGATCACCTTGCCTTTGCGCGAAAGGATCTCCTGCATGTTGGAAACCATCTTCTCATACACTTCCGACTGAGGCGCGATGCAAACGACCGCGCGGTATTCATCGATAAGGGCGATGGGCCCGTGTTTCATTTCCCCCGCCGCATACCCTTCCGCCGGGATATACGAGATCTCCTTGAGCTTCAACGCCCCTTCCAGCGCTGAGGGATAATTAATATTACGCCCCAGATACAAAAAGCAACCAAAATGAGAATGCTTCTTAGCGGCCCGGGCAATATCCCGATGTGCCTTAAGAATATGCCTCGCCAGCGCCGGGATATCTTTTAAATCCTTCATGATCTTCTGAAAATTCTTACTCGGCAGCGCCACATGAACCTGAGCCAGTTTGAGCGCCAACAAATAAAACATCATCAACTGGGCCGTATACGCTTTTGTCGAAGCCACGCCGATCTCGGGACCAGCATGCGTATAAAGAACGCCATCAGACTCCCTGGCAAGGGAAGAACCTATCACATTACAAATCGAAAGAATTCTCGCTCCTCGCTTTTTCGCCTCGCGAACCGCCGCAAGCGTGTCTGCGGTCTCTCCCGATTGGCTGACTGCGATCAGAAGCGTTCTTTTATCGACGATCGGCGAGCGGTAACGAAATTCGCTAGAGACATCCACCTCAACCGGAACGCGCGCCAGCTCCTCGATCACATATCTTCCAACAAGCCCCGCATGATACGCTGTCCCGCAAGCAACAATCTTAATGCGATTAAGTTTCTTTAATTCCTTATCTGAAAGCCTGATCCCCTCCAATTCAACGCGCCCCTTCTTAAGGCGAAGAGCCAACATCTTCTCCAAAACATCCGGCTGTTCATGGATCTCCTTAAGCATGAAATGCGGATAACCCTGCTTTTGAGCCGCATCCATTTGAAATGTCACGCGATCAATCTTGGGCACGACCGAACGGCCATCAAACGTCATAACCGACACACCGTCCTTGCGCAGCGTCACCATTTCACCGTCTTTCAAATAAATGACCCGACGTGTATGACGTAAAATAGCCGGGACATCGGAAGCAATAAAATTCTCCCCCTCACCCACGCCCACAATTAATGGAGAACCCACGCGAGCTGCCACCAATGTCGTTGGGTCATCAGAAGAAAGAACACCGATCGCGAAGGCGCCCTCAAGATCTTTGATCGCGCGCTGAACTGCCTTCGTCAAATCTCCCTCAAAATATTCAGAGATCAAATGAACAATGACCTCGGTATCGGTGTCGGAAGAAAAATGGTACCCCTTACCAATAAGCTTGGCTTTCAGAATTTGATAATTCTCAATGATCCCGTTATGAACAACAGCAATTGAGCCATTCTCGCTCGCGTGAGGATGAGAATTCTTCCGACACGGCGCGCCATGGGTGGCCCAACGCGTATGGGCTATCCCCAAATGAGATTTGATAGAAGATTTCTTAGAAAGAAGTGCTTCGAGGTTACGGATCTTACCCTGTTCCTTGCGGATCACAACAGAGCGGCTGCCATCAGGGATAAGACCAACACCGCTCGAATCATAGCCACGGTACTCAAGATTCTTGAGTCCCTCGATCAAGATCGGAAGAGCGTCTTTATCCCCAATATACCCAACGATACCGCACATGGAATCATCCTTGTTATCTGTTGGTCCAAAAACAAAAACGGCCACAAACTTTTAGCGCGCCATCAGCGCACAATCAAGCCCATGGCCGCTCTTAAATGTCTTACGCCTTCTTTACAGCTTGGCGAACGTTAACAATCGTATCGATCTTTCCGTTCTTAGAATTGCGCTTCTTGGTAAAATAAACTTCCCCAGCGCAGGCCGCTGTCAAGTGCATCAAGCCCAGAACATTAATACCCGGCTTCCAACGATCCCCCTGACGCGTAAGCACTGTCCCGCTCTTAACGACCTGACCGCCAGAAACCTTGATCCCGCATGTTTCCACGTAAATCTTATGGGATTTTCCCCCTTTTCTAGCCATGACTACTTCCCTCTCTTTTAAATTAAAATCCACTCGGTACCGGCGAACTCAACCGACCAATAGGGCTAGGAATATACTATAAATTCCTAAAATCGCAAAGAAAATTCTCCTGGCCCTACTTCTTCACTGGATTTTCTGGCTTATCAGCAGGCTTAGCAACCGGCTTAGCATTCAGAATGCCAGAAATCATTGTCTTCCAATCGTCTGGAGAACCCGGACGCACCGCCCTCCCATTCAAATAATAAGAAGGCGTTCCTTGAACGCCAACCTTTTGAGCCAGCTCCATATCTTCGTCGATCCTCTCCTCCCATTCGTCATCACGCCCTTTATAATCTTTCATAAACTGCGCCACATTAAGCTTCAATTGACCCGCCAATGCCTTAAACTTATCTTCCGTCAACTCTTTAGTATTCTGAAACAAAAGATCCGTCATCTCATAAAACTTACCCTGGACCCCTGCTGCCAAAGCTGCCTTGGCCGCTGGGCGCGCAGCCTGATGAAATGAAAGCGGGAAATGCTTCACAACCAACTTAACTTTATCAGGATACGCCTTGGCCGCTTCCAGCGCTGCCGGATAAAAACGCCCACAAAAAGGACACTCAAAATCATTGAACACAACGATCGTAACAGGGGCATCAGCCTTGCCGAACACAGCGGATTTCCCCACAGGAATCTGATGGACAGTAGAAAGGTCCCTTTGCGGAGGCTTCCTTTCTGCTTTAGGCTCATCGTCACCTGACTCTTCCATAACCTTAACTCTTCTTTCCAAAGCATCAAGACGCGCCAAAATGCTTTTCAAATCTGTCGAGGATGAATCATTTACCTTCTTACGAATTTCCTTCTGAATACTCGCAATCTCCCGCAACGTTCCGCCAACCGGCGCGATCGCTTTCTCAACCATAACCCTAATGCTAAACAAAAAACCAATGCCCGCGAAAACGATCGCTGCTGTCGTAAGAACTGCCATAAGCCATCTACTCATAAAATCTCCTTTTTTATAATGTACAAAGTTTATCTAAATTAAGGACTCTTTACAAGATTAATAATTTAGATTCCACATCAAAGATCGATCCCCCCATATTTCTCTATAATATATTTAACGTCATCCCAGCGCGAAGTACAACCAAAGACAGCAATGAAAAGATGCTTCCCCCCCTTAATAATATGTCCGACAAAACACGCCTGGGCCGAAAGCGTATAGCCTGTCTTCCCATAAACACCTTCCTTCCAACCTTTAAAAAGCGATGAGTTGTGTGATTTAAGAGCGATCTTCCTGCCCTTCTGTGAATGAATAGTCATATATTTAATCTTGATAGCCTCTCGAAAGAATTCCCTCTTCAGCGCTTGGCGAAAGATTAGAAACATATCATAAGCCGTTGAATACTGAGCAGCTTTGGAAGGAAGACCATGCGAGTTGACGAAAACCGTATGGCGAGCGCCAAGCTGACGTGCCCGCTGATTCATCAATGCGACAAACTTCTCCTGTGAACCCGAAACAGATTCCGCAAGGGCAACAGATGCGTCATTCGCAGAATTTAAAATAATCGCATACAAAAGATCTCTTACCCGATATTTTTCGCCCTTCTTAATATCAATCTTGCTGGGCAGAACTCTTTCTGCGTTTGGTCCAACGACGACAATATCATCCAGCCTCTTACGCTCCAGGACAATAAGCGCGGTCATGATCTTGGTCGTACTGGCCGGAAGGACCTTGCTATCAACCCTTTTGGAATAATACTTGCGCCAACCGCTTTCATCAAAAAGAAGAGCCGACTGGGCTGAGATACGATAAAAGGGGATCTTCTTCGCTTTTTTCTGCACAGCATTCGCAGGAATAAGAGCAAAACAAAAAAAGATGATAACCCAAACTATAATGCGCAAGATTTTCTTGGAAAACATATTCTCAATCACGAATTAACAAAAAGCTCACTCAAAATATAGCGAAGCCTGATAAAAATCAAAGAAAGATTCGACTATTTTTTACTTTGCTCAACCGCCTCATACGCAAGCGCGATGGCCTTACGAACGCCCTCAGTCGGCAAGGCCGCCGTCCCAGGTGCGGCACCCACACACCAGCCCCTGGTCGTATGAACGATCATAATCCAAAGATATTGGGTCTTACGATCTTCGGTGATGATCGCGTGGACCATGCCTTTCTTCTGAAGAGAATCATAAATAAGTTCATGAAATTTAATGGTCACAGGTCCTGACTGATCAACAAAGGAAACCTGATCAGGAAAAAACTCCTTGGCAAAATACGTTCTCACGGGTTCCATCTCCTTCAAAGAAATCTGAATATGTTTGTTCTTATGTAAATCAAGGGCGTAAAACTCCTCTTGGCCCGCAGCCTGCCACTTTTTCTCAAACTTAGTCTGATACGCGGGACCCACAATGCTCTGCTCCGCTTCAAATCCCGTATCCGCCAGCTGCTCCATGATCCATTCCACATAGGGCTTCTGATCAGTCACGATCCGCAATATCCCCTGATGTTCAAGACGATTATTAATGAGTTTTAGCACCTGCGACTGAAACAGCCGGTGCTTGGCATGTCGCTTCTTCGGCCAAGGGCAGGGAAACAAACAATGTACCTTGCGAACTGATTGTGACATCAATAAATATTCGAATCCCCAGACAGCATCAAGTTCTAGCACCCGAATATTCTTCGCTTCTCCCTGATGGATCTTGCGCAGGGTCTTTATCACCCGCTTAGGTGCCTGATCAAACCCGATAAAATTAACCAACGGCTCTGCACTCGCAAGCCTGATCAAATACTCCCCCGTTCCAAAACCAATCTCAATGTCTAGAGGATGATCATTACCAAAGACAAATTTGCAATCCAAAGGAAACGTCAAGCTATCGACGTCAAGATAAGAATCCAGCGAACCATGCTCGTAATTATTCTTCATGAAAACGGCGTCAAGCCATGACACTATTTACTTTGATATTTCTCTTTGAGTGCCGTCAGCTCTGCCTGCCCCTTGGCGGCCAGAATATTGTTCTGGAAAACCACAGGAAAAAGATCGGCATCCGCAATCCGGGTTTGCGCCTTTTGAGTATCAACAATATAGTAATCCACCTGATAAGCCTGGGGGCCCAAAGTCAAAACCTCCGCAGAATACAGGCTATTGATCTGAATCGCCTTGGTTACTCCTGAGGAAGAATCGATCTCGAACCCAACGGTCACAAGCTTATTCATCACAGCCGTTACCTGCTCCCGCGTCATCCCTAAAGAAATACCACTACCCGGCCCGGCTTCTTGAGTTGCTGAAGCTCCCAGCAGAGGGACATCTTTCATCGTAAGGGCGCACCCGCTCAAAGCCATCATTGAGAAAAGCACGAAAATAAATATATTCTTTTTCATAAATCTCCTTAATAAACTTTAGCTTTGCCTGAATTCTTCCATTCTTCGAACAAGGCAACGCATTCCTCAACCAAACATCCGCCTTCGACAACAACAGGGCTACCGCCCTCCTTCTTCATCAGCACATTAGAGATCGCAAGCTCATTGAACCCCGCCCTTTGCGCATCGGCAATGGAAGCCCCATAAACAATTCTTTGGATACGTGCCCAATGGATAGCACTAAAACACATAGGACACGGTTCCGTTGTAGAATAGATCGTAGAACCAGAAAGATCAATAGATCCTCTTGCTGCACAAGCCTCACGGATCGTATGGATCTCGCCATGGGCCGTAATGTCGGTCGTACCCCACACCACATTATGGTCACACGCGATCACCTGACCGTCTTTGACAATACACGCGCCAAAAGGTGTCTGCCCTTGAGTTATTCCTTCGCGCGTCTTTTCAATCGCCAGACGCATGAACTTTTCATCATCTTTATTGAACATGGGCGATATATTATCATCGCAACACGAACCTGTCTATCAAGAAGCCATAGGAGATTCGGGAGGATTCAATAGACGCTCTCGAGGAACTTTGTTAAGATGCCTCTGTAAAATAATTATCATCCCCTAAGGAGTTCTTATGTTCGAACAGATCGTCTTGGGCATGATCCAGGGCATCACAGAATGGATCCCCATCAGCTCCAAAACATGTGTCATCCTAGCTAAAATCCACCTTTTCAAAAGCCACGCATCCGCTAATGAACTATTAAGCTACGCATTATTTTTGCATCTGGGGACCTTCTTTGCGGCTGTCATCTATTTCTGGCAAGATATCGTTGAGATCATAAAGGCCATCGCCTCCCCCCAAAAACCTTCCTCGGATGGCAGAAAAATCCTTATCTTTCTCTTGGTCACGACAATCCTTACCGGATTGGGCTGGATCCTCAACCATAAACTCGCTGCCATCACTCAAAGCTTTCCCAGGGCCCAGGTCGCATTGATGAGTGTCATCGCAGGACTACTCATTGTCACTGGATTCCTGCAAATTAAGACCAAGACCACAGGTAAGCGTACGCCAACAGACCTCACGATCAAAGACGGCCTCTTCGCAGGATTAGCGCAGGCCCTTGCCACCCTCCCTGGAATGTCCCGCGCAGGAACCACCATGGCCACTCTGGCATTTCTAAATTTTGACAAGGAGTACACGCTCAAGCTCAGCTTCCTCATGAGCCTCCCCGTCATTCTCGTCGCTAATATCCTCATGAACTACAAGGCCTTCTTGACGCTCGGCATTGAATGGATCGGCGTTGCGACCTCTTTTGTGGTCGGTATTCTCTCAATCCGCGCCATCATGGCCTTCGCACGGCGAATCAATTTTGGTGGATTCCTGATCTTCATCGGGACACTCCTGGCCATCGCGATTATGATCCGAGCCATTGATTAACGCGTATGCATGATAGCCTCAAGTACACCCAGAAAAAACTTTTGGCTTTTTTTCACTTCTATGATATATTTGGGACCTTCTAAGGCATTAATTCTATCCCGCCTCACGGGGTTGAAAGAATAGCTTTTATATTTGGCCCCATCGTCTAGCCTGGTCAGGACGGATGGTTCTCAGCCATCAAACACCGGTTCAAATCCGGTTGGGGCTACCAAATACAACAAATACCCGCTTAATAGCGGGTTTTTTGTTGCCCTCGTCAGAAAAGAACTCCTCACCTTGCCTCGTTTCTTCATCTTTCACTACACCCTCTATTGCTCATTTTTACCCTGTTTTGAGCATCTGATACATAAAAATCCCTAAAATGAAAAACCCCCAGTCTTTAGGACTGAGGGCTGTAATTTGATACCAGATAAAAATTGCTTCTTACCCTTCTTAAAACTCCTTAATCACCTAAACAATACTTGCCACATATCTACAAACATCCTCATCATTCGCAGTAATAATTTCTACCTTAACTCACCCCCCACCCAACCTACAACCGCCCTGTCGTGTACACTTTCTCGATGAAAATTATTCTTTGACTTTTGAATAATCTTCTTCCATCTTTTCTAAAATAACTTTTGCTGAGGATGATAAATTCACAAACTTAATACGATTTCTAAAAAATCTACCACGCATTCTATCGGTGTTCTCTAAAACAACCCCGATAAGATGAGCAATTTCTGAAGAATACGGTGCTTTTAACTCAATCAAAAGCTCCGTATTGGGCTTAAAAGCAGTGGTCGAACAAAAAGACATCCCTCCTTTGGAAATATTCTCGATTTGAGTGACTTCATACTTCACAGCAAGATTTTTCTTTTCAACAAATCTTATGATGTATTGCTTATTTATCCTGACATTCCTACGGTTTTCAATTCCACCCAACCCCCCCAACCTACCGCCAAACTTATCATCCTTACCATACAACTTATTGCCCTTCAAATCCTCAAGATTAAACGTCGAGCCATCAGAAGCCTGCATTTCGACAATAATGTCTTTATCCTTTCTTATGACCTCAATTTGACCGTCCTCGTGGATTTTTATGACGACTTTTTTCTTTTCCATTTCCTATACCTATCCCAGATGCCCAAGCAGTCTTAACCGTTCGTTAATCTCATATTCAGTTCTTCCAAGACGCTTTAACCTAAAATCTGTTTTCATGTTTTCAGCATTTGAATTGCCCTTGTTTCAACCCCTTCAACCAAATCTGACTTTATTATCATAATAAAGATATTCTAACGCTATAACCACACACAAACAACATGAAAAGCATGACACCTATTCGTTCAAAAGCCCGTGAACAAAATTCGACAAATCAACTATAGCCTTATCATCTAGCGGCTTTCCATTAAAAAACGCCTCCAGCCTATCTACATTTTCTTGAATTATCCCGATGAATTTATGATTTGTGTTCCCGTCAGTATTTAGAAATTTACCCTTATAAGATAATACTTCCATAATTCTAAGATATTTCCCTGAACCAAGACCATCCAAATACTCTCTGGCTGCTTTAACTTTTAGTGATTCCATAAATAAATTCAAGCAAGAAAGGCTTCCAAAGGAGCCCCTTTCAACCGGTTCTCCCGCCCTAAGCCTCACTCCGTTCGGTATCATGCGGGACGGCGTCGCCCAACAAACTTACTATCGCTAACGCTCTGTAAGTTTGGGGCTCCTTGAAATCCGGTTGGGGCTACCAAATAAGTAAAAGGCTCTGCAAATAGCAGAGCCTTTCTCATTATTTGCACCCCCCTCAAAATCTAAAAATAATAATTTATCACCCAAAGAAAAAATCTCGTTTTTACAGTGCTTTAACTTGATCTCCCAAGAATACAAGTCGAGAATCTTTTTATATTCAGATTTATTTAATAAAATTTATTTATAATATTTTTATGAAATTCGTTCAGCTGCCTTTATTAAAAATAATCCTCTCCGTCATCGCACTTACAACCCTGGTCCTCATTATTTATCAACCTTGTGCCCTCGATTACGCAAGACAAGATCAGCTGGTATATATACAAGAACGAACCTACTTCCCAAACGATTGGGACTGGCTTTTCCATTCAATAAGTTATAACCGCACACGGCTACATGGACAGGGCGATTATTTCTTGTTTCGTCCAGGACTCCATGTGTTTAACGCATTTAATGATATTTATTTGAAAGACAACCAAATTGTAACGGGAGTGTTAAGTATCGTTCTACATTTATTAATAACGATCTTACTATATTTCCTGTTTAAGAAGTATTTTGTGGAATCTCCTGCTTTCCTGTTTTCCGCTTTTTTCGCAAGCCAATACGCAGGACTAGAAATGGTGGCATGGCGCCACATTAGTTTCTATATGTTGGGCATTCTTCTTCTTTTAATATGCCTCCTGCTCACTTCATCAAAAACACGACAACAAAATTTTATTATCTCGATCATCATGGCAGAAAGCATGCTATTTCATGAAATAATCTCAGTGTCCGTATTTTTATTAATCTTGCCCTTGGCTTTAATTACAACAATAAAAAACCAAACAAAAACAGATAAACACAGAACAACACATCGACTTGTTTATATCTCAATCGGCGCTCTTATTATTTATTTCCTCTTAGACGGGATCAATTGGTGGATTACCAAGCCGCCCTCCCTTCTAAGCCCAACTGATCATTTCCCAAAGAACTACGGTTATGCCATAAAGAACTTCTTTCTTTACCTAGGAGCAGGCACCCAGGCCACCTTCAATCCGTTTTCAATAAACATGCTTTGGGTCCACGATCGGTTCTCGTGGATCATCTCAAAAATCAATACACAAGAACTCTTCCTTTGGGCAACAGGAGCAACAGGAGCGATCCTAACAGTCGCATGCCTTTGTTTGCACCGCATATTCCATCGCAAAGAGACGCTCCAAGATCTCCTGTCCCTTTGGGCCTGTTGCGGAATCGTTTCCATAACAGCAATCTTCTCTTTCGCGCGAGCAACCCTGAGAAATTCGCACTATTTAGACTCACAAACATATAATTACTGGTTTTTCTCTCTCTTTTATACCATCATCATCACATATCTTTTTCACAAGATCTTTGAGAAGGCTTCTTTACCATCTCAATGGAGAATGATTATCCGATCAAGTGCGTTTGTCTTTCTGTCTGTCGTGATCTTGGCACAAGGCTGGATGACCAGAAGCACGATTTCAAAGAATTACAATTTAACTCGTGCCCGACAAATCAGAAACGCGATCCTTGAAGGAAAAAAATACTTCGCATCAAATCCCGATTCATGCATAGATCAAAATGAACCGGAAGAACAAAAATTAGGAACGATTATGAAATACTTATATAAATATAGATGTGATAGACGGCCAGGCTCATCAATGGTATATACTATCCTCAATAAGAATGGCTCCATACAATTTAAATTAAGACCATGAAACATCTTCCTTGCCAAATTAAAATGATCCCTTCAACAATAGAAGCTTTAACGAAACTTCTTTGTCATTGTCCCTGTATCATTCTGCTTCTTTTCGTTTATACAGTCCTCATCCCCCGCGTCGTTTCTTATGATCATTCCTGGGCCATAACGGAAATCTTATACCTAGAAGAAGCGGCTTTTAAAACAGGCCCCCAGCTAAACTGGCAGGATCTCAAGAATGGATTAAATTATGAGAAATTCGAAGGCAAAAAAACTCCTCGCATCACTCGCCCATTATCAAGTTATTTCCAAATCCTAGATGCCAAGTTCCGCGCGTGGCTTTGGCGCTATATCTTGCCCCACCCCAGCTTATCGTTAACATGGCTATTTTCCTTATTGCTTGCGCCGCTATTCTTATACCTGTCTCTACGCAATCTAGGAGTTGATTGCAATATCGCCATTGGGATGTCAATTTTCTATCTTCTTACCCCAACAAATCTAAGCCATATAACGGAATTATTTCGCCCAGCCAAGCCCTTGGCTGATTTTGTAATCATTTTTTGTCTCTATTGGGCATCTTCTTTAGAAAAGAACTTTTTACAACAAAACAAACCCCTCCCTTGGGGAAAATATCTCTTCTTCTGGTTTACAGTCGCCTTCTCTTTTTACTGGGATGAATATGCCCTGCTAATCTTTCCTGCTATTCTCGTCGTTTTTCCAAAAGTGCTTACTCATCGTAAGGGATATTTACTCTTGTGGCTTCTTTTGCCTTTTATCACCGCAGCTTTTTATTTCTGCGTTATTCCCTGTCTAACCTGGTTAAGTGGCTTTGAGTACCCTCATCTAAGTCACTACTTCTGCTATCTAAA
>JADGCU010000016.1:0-22752 GCA_015228785.1 Candidatus Omnitrophota bacterium | reverse complement strand
TTTATGACAGCTCTTGCCAGTTGGATGATCATCTTAGTTCATATCAGAAAAGTCGTGTTATCTCACCCTGTACTTTTCTTATTTCTAATGACCCTCCTTTTATTATTCAATCATTTGGTAGTTACCCAGGGACTGTTGGTGTGGGGACCATTCTGGTATGGTGGGTTTTGGTCAATTTTCTTTACGCTTTGGCTCACATTGTTGATCCAGAGATCAGGAATTAACAAAATTCTTTTCACAGTCTGTTTATTCTTTATTCTGTTCAATATGTTTCAAAGTTTCCTTCCTGTTAATACTATGTATAAAAAGAACCACTACTATCCTTATAGAACCTCTAAAATTTCCGCATACTTCAAAGGCGAGCATAAATTCTTTTCCCAAGAAAACACGCCCCGCTTTACTGGAGATGTAATTAAAAAAAACATTAAGCTATATTGGACCGCGCATCAAGAGGGATTAACCCGCACCCAATCCTATTGCCTCCCTTCGGAACTACACTGGCTGGTCCTTGAATTAGACCCAGACCGCAAGCCTCCTCCCTTATGGCGTCAAATATTATGGAAACATGACAGGAAAGATTTTATCGACACGCTCCACGCTTCCGACAGATGTAAGTCAGTATCTGTCTTTTAGCATATCTCCTCCGCTATCCCCCTTGACAGTTGCGGCCGATACCATTATTATATCCGCATCTTGAACAGGCAAAGCTGTCTGTTCAACGTGGCGCAACGAGGCACCACCTATTTCGGGCAATGAAGCCCAATTCAATCGGCGGAACAATCCCCCGAATGAATTGGGTTTTTTATTTTTCTGTCAATGCTGATAGAGAAATATTCCGAGAAGGAGTGTCTCTCCCTCTTGGCCACATACATTCCCCTCTAGGTTGGTGACAATACATAGAACAACCCTAACAACGGAGGAATACTTATGGAATCCCTTCCCATCAATGCCGGTGATACAGCATGGGTCCTGATCTCAGCTGGACTCGTTATGCTTATGACGCCAGCGCTCGCCTTCTTCTATGGCGGCATGGTCAGACGAAAGAACATCCTGGCTATCCTAATGAAATGCTTTGCGTGTCTGGCGATCGTCCTCATCTTATGGGTCCTCTACGGATACAGCCTGGCATTCGCCCCTGGTAACAGTTTCATCGGAAGCCTGGCCTGGGTCGGATTCAACGGCGTGGGACTTGCCCCAAACCCGGATTATTCCGCAACCGTACCGCACGAAGCCTTTGCGATTTTTCAGGGCATGTTCGCTGTCATTACCCCAGCTGTTATTATTGGCTCCCTGGTCGAACGCATGAAATTCTCTGCCTTCCTCTGGTTTCTTGTGTTATGGCTAACCTTTGTCTACATCCCCATTTGCCACATGGTTTGGGGTTCAGGTGGATGGTTTCGCGAAATGGGCATTCTGGATTTTGCCGGTGGAACGGTGGTTGAGATCAACTGCGGGGTCGCCGGACTTATCAGTGCCCTTTTCTTAGGGAAACGTCTGGAACGGGCCCACCCCACGCTTCACAATCTTCCTTTCGTGGTCCTAGGTGCTGGGCTTTTATGGTTCGGCTGGCTAGGATTTAACGCAGGATCCGCTCTCGCCGCAAACGGGGTTGCCGCCAATGCCTTTGTAACAACCAATGTCTCAGCCGCAGCAGCCGCCTTAAGCTGGGCCACGATCGAATGGGTAACTACCGGA
Organism: Candidatus Omnitrophota bacterium; assembly: GCA_015228785.1. Lineage (GTDB taxonomy): Bacteria > Omnitrophota > Gorgyraeia > Zapsychrales > Fredricksoniimonadaceae > JAAYZZ01. The sequence continues at coordinate 21,057 of JADGCU010000016.1, read as the reverse complement.
AAGCCCACCATCTTCGGAACTGTTTCTGGTGTCATCGCAGGTCTTGTCGCCATTACACCTGCGTGCGGATTCGTGACGCCTTTGGCTGCCATCTTCATTGGCCTGGTCGCCGGCTTCATCAGCTATTATGCGGTCGGTGTTGTCAAACAAAGATTCGGCTACGATGATTCGCTAGATGCTTTTGGCGTTCACGGCGTCGGTGGATTCTGGGGCATGCTGGCAACAGGCCTGTTCGCAACAACACTCGTCAATCCTAATGGAGCCAACGGCCTTCTTTTAGGAAACATCGCCCAGTTTAAAATTCAGGTCCTTGCCGCCTGCGTCACGGTCGTCTACTGCGGCTCTGTAACAGCCCTGATTTGTTTTGCAGTTGATAAAATCGTCGGTATGCGTGTCGCGCCAGAGGATGAAATTATGGGCCTGGACCTAACACAACATCACGAGCGGGCGTATACAATACTCGATTAAACCAGAGGCACAAGACACAAAACCATTGGAGACTCCATGAAACTCATCACAGCTATCATTCAACCCCACAGAATCGAAGAAGTAAAGAAAGCGCTTTATGCCGCCGAAATCAATCTCGTGACCGTCTCAGAAGCACTCGGCCACGGCCGCCAACTCGGCGTCGCCGAATTCTACCGCGGCGTCAAAGAAACAGGAAACCTCTTGAGAAAGGTTCGGCTTGATATTGCCGTGAACGAGGAATTCGTGGATCGAACAATTAAAGCCATCATCAAAGGCGCGCGCACAGGAAAGATTGGCGATGGAAAAATCTTTGTGACCGACCTTACTCGCTGCATTCGCATTCGAACAGGAGAAGAAGGTCCGATTGCGATCGGATAATAAACACGCGTTCCTGGCAAATATTCCCCCACCGCGTTGACACTTGTTCACTCGCCCGATACAATACAACCAATACGTATTGTTTCAGGACCACGAAAGAGCCAACGATAAGGACTTAGCGTCACTCCTTATCTTTGGCTTTCTCAAAAATCTTATTGATAAGGATACTGTGACAACCATTGGCATTGGATCTTCTCAAGACCCCAATCCAACACTGGCTTTCAAAGAAGCTGCGATTATGGCTAAACACCAAATCAATCTTCCTGAGAGCGATCTCGTTCTTATCTTCTCAACAGACGAATACCCATTAGACCAAAACGCATTCAATACTATTCAGAAAATTCTTCAACCTAAAAGGTCAATTTACGCCCTGACAACGGGGCTCATTATCCCGCAAGGCACAGCACCTCGCGGTGTTGGCATACTTGCCATAAGCTCCAAAGACATTCGATTTGGAATATCTACTCGAAACAACCTGAACCAAACTCTTCTTCATGAAGCAGGCCTCCGCCTTGGACGAGAAGCCGTTACCTCCTTAGGCACTCCCAAACGTCAGGGCTTTATTTCCTTTGTAAGCGGTCCCCAGAAGAATCAACTCCTCCTGCGAGGACTTCAAGAAAGCCTTGGGCACACATTGCCCATCATCGGCGCGATCAGTTCTGGCCAAATCGCAAAGGAAAGCTCCTTAATTGCTCTGGACGGAACAACACAGGAGAGCGCCGCAATCGGTCTTCTTATTGGGGGAACTGAACCCGTTATTGTTGCTACGCGTCATGGCTGGCAACCTTTAGGACGACCGCGAATCATTACGGATGCGGAGGGAGGCATTATCCGCAAGATCGATGGACAGCCCGCCATCGACCTGTACAGCAATTATTTCCCCGAAGATCTCATTACGATGACGCCCTACAAATTTCGAAATCTGGGACTTCTCTACCCTCTAGGGATCAGCACCGATACCCCCAGAACATATTACATCCGACACATTACTGATATTCTGAGCGATGGAAGTCTTTCCTGTCAAGGAGACGTTGCCAAGGGAAGAACCATCTATCTCATGATCAGCGATAAAGACGCCTGCCGTCAAGCTGCACATGATGCGGCCATGGAGGTTCGTGAGAAACTGAATGGGCACACACCGAAAATGCTTCTCATTTTCGAATCCATGGCCAGACAAAGACTTCTTGGGCGCGGAGCGTCACATGAAATCTCTCTCATAAAAGAAATTTTTGGCTTCGCAACCCCGGTATTCGGCATGTATACTTATGGAGAACTCGCGCCGGCCAAAGGAAGCCAGAAACATACACAAGATACTCAGCTCCAAAGCGCGAGTATTGTAATCGCAGCAATAGGTTAAATACAATGAACGGCGTTGCCTACCCTGTCAGCCAATTTGATCCCTCTTCGATTCTAATCGTCGTTTCCGTCATTCTACTGATCATTGTGATCATCATCGTCTTCCTTCTCGTTAGTAAGAATGAAGAGTTTAAAGAACTCAAGAATGCGTATGACAAGATCATGCAGACCTTTGACGAACTTGATCAACAAGCCAAACTGATCGTTAAGACAGACCTGGAGCTCAATAAAGCACAAGAAGAACTAGATCGCCGTCTTTTAGGACTCAACACCCTGCAAAAACTAGCACGTAAAATGAACACCTCCCGGGATGAAAACGAAGTCTTCCAATGGATCAATGAGCCTCTCATCACAGCCCTTGGTTTTTCAAGAGCCATGGTCCTTGCGTATGGAGATGACAAAAAATTGATATGCCGCGCAACCATCGGCTTGGAACCTAAAAAAACAACCGTTGTTCCCGACGCTTTATCCAAGAATGAACAACTCATAGAACCTCTACGCGAAGGAATCACCTTCTCCTCTTTAAGTTCTTCACAAAAAATCCGCTCCTCAATCGTCCAGATCTTTGATACAGAACACTTTATCTTAACTCCGCTCTTGTCCCAACAACAACTAGCCGGACTCTTGTTTGTCGGTAATCGCTATAATGCACCCGCCGTCAACGAAGGTGATGAGGAGCTCATTTCGGTCCTGGCCAGCCAATTAGCCCAAACATTTGAAAATGTCCAACTCTTCGAACAGGTTTACCGCTCAAGTCAAATGCTGGAAATCAAAGTCAATGACCGAACAAAAGAACTCACCCACGCCCTTAAGGAAGTCGCTGAAATATCCAAGAAAAAGACTGAATTTATTTCAGCCGTGTCTCACGAGTTACGCACCCCGCTAACCTCCATTAAAGGATACGCAGCGATCCTCATGACCGGAAAAGTCGGTGAGATCCCCTTAGCCGTTAAAGAGCGCTTAGGAAAGATCAACACCCATTCAGACAACCTTGTTAAACTTATCAACGACCTTCTGGATATCGCACGCATTGAATCAGGCCGCGTTGAAATGAAAGCCATCGCCCAGCCCATTCGGACCATGGTCGACAATATCGCCGATCTCCTTATCCCTCAATTATCGGCTAAATCTCTGGTCTTAAAAACAAATATCCCGACAGACGTTCCTCCCATTGAATTCGACTCAAGCCAAGTAGAACGTGTCTTCATTAATCTGATCAGTAACGCCATTAAATTTACACCCACCAATGGAACCATTTCAATCAACGTTCTTCCGAACTTTGAGAAGCAAGAAGCCCTCGTTGAGGTTGCCGACACAGGCATTGGTATGAAAAAGGACGACCTCGCAAAAGTGTTCGATGAATTCTTCCGTGTCGATAATGAAATCAACATGAATGTCAAAGGAACGGGGCTAGGGCTCGCCCTTGTTAAAAACATCGTTGAAGCCCATAATGGACATGTTTGGGTCACAAGTGATGTCGGTGTTGGAACAACATTTCATTTCAATCTACCCTTCAAACATGTTCCCCGCGAACAGAAGAAACAAAAATCCCCGACAGGAGACGCATGAAGAAGCCTCGCATCCTTATCATCGATGATGACCCCGATATCTTAGACGTCCTGGACTTGACCCTTTCAGACCGCTTTGATGTGATTTCCGCACCTAATGGTGCCGAGGGCCTGAAAGCAGCTCGGATTGGAAATCCAGATCTGATTATCACGGATTATATGATGCCAATTATGACTGGTCCTGAATTCTGTAAACAGCTTAGAAAAGACGTCCTTCTCTCACATCTACCGATCATCATGCTCACAGGCAAGGGTGATATTAAAGACATGGTGAACGGGATCGACGCGGGCGCTGATGACTATCTCATTAAGCCCTTTGAACCGGAAAGTCTCCTGGCGCGGATCAATATGATCATGAAACGCACATCGCGCAATCTTGATGCGAATCCCTTAACCCGCCTTCCAGGAAATGCTTCGATCATGGACGAACTTGAATCCCGAATCAGCAGTCAAAAGCCATTTGCTGTCGGATACTGTGACCTCGATAAATTTAAACTGTTTAACGATAAATATGGATTTGAAAAAGGCGATGAGATCATCCTGGCAACCGCCCGAATCATTGTCCAAGCCGCCAAAGAAGCTGGCGGCCCCAATGTGTTTGTAGGCCATATTGGAGGAGACGACTTTGTTTTTGCGAGCGATGATGAACTCGCAGATGCGGTGAGCCAGCGGATCATTGATCTTTTTGATGAAACCGCGCCTAGTTTTTACTCTGCTGAAGATCGCGCCGCCGGTTATATTATAGGAAAAGACCGCCAAGGAAATGAAGTCAAGGCAGGGCTTATGTCAATCTCCATCGGTATCGTGTCTAATGCCTTACAAAAGATTACCCATGTCGCTCAGGTTGGGGAAATCGGTGCAGAACTCAAGAAATTTGCCAAGGCTCAAGATAAAAGCAATTTTATTCGCGATAAGCGAAAACCATAACGACAAGGCAACCCTCTCACGGAATATTCTTAACCTTTTTAGCTCCTTCTTTGTAATACAAAGTCGCTTTATCCTGCACTTGATTAACAATGCCCTCGGGCTTCATTGCGAGAAAAGCTAAAATACCAACAACAGAAAGAAGAAGCAGGTATTCGACAACGCTTTGCCCTATTGAATTTCTCTCTCTGCCCAACATACAAACCCTCCGTTAAAAATATATCCTGTAAATCTTTCTTATAAACGCTCTATACGCCCTGAAGCCCTTTCAATGTACGCACAACTCCCGCAGGATCAGAATGATTAAAGAAATAACTCGCTGTTACAAGAACATTGGCCCCAGCTCGCACAACCTGCTCGACCGTCTCGCCGTTGATGCCCCCGTCAACCGCAATATCACCATCAAACTTCTCCCGAAGCAACTTGATCTTCCCAAGAGCATCTACAATAAATTTCTGTCCCGAGAACCCAGGATTCACAGACATCACAAGAACACTGTCAACCTCACCCAACACACGTTCAAGGCATCCTACTGGGGTTCCCGGATTGATCACGAGACACGCCTTCTTCCCGCGATCACGGATCCTTTGAAGATCACGCCTCACCATTTCCACATCAATCGCATCGACTTCCTTCGGATATTGCCCATACTCCCGGCAAGAAGCTCTCCTTTCTCCATAACACTCGGCATGAATCCCGATAAGATCCGCCCCCGCATTAATGAAATCATCAATATAATCCCAAGGATGTTCGATCATCAAATGTGCGGCAATCGGTAATTTCGTGTATTTTCGAACAGCCGCAAGCACAACAGGCCCGATCGTAATATTAGGAACAAAATGACCATCCATCACATCGATATGCAACCGGTCCACCCCAAATTTCTCGCTTAGAGAAATAGCCTCGGCAAGTTTCCCAAAATCTGCTGAAAGAAGACTGACGCTCACCTCTATTTTCATAAAAATCCCCGATTATTTTATATGCGCTCCGGAACCATGTCCTCCGAATGACCTAGAATAATTCTACTACAACCCGAAGAAAAAACCTTACTAAAAAGAAGAAACGGGAAACAAGGTCAGAGACCTCATTTCCCGTTCTCGTAAATGGTGCGCGGGGTGGGACTTGAACCCACATACCTTACGGCATACGCCCCTCAAACGTACGTGTCTACCATTTCACCACCCGCGCAAATAACAAAATCCTCAAACTCTCTGTAACCGAGGGAGGAAAGAATATTACCATAGTTCATTCGGATGTCAAGAACGCCAAATGACACCTAATACCATAAAAACCCTGTTAAGTCTTGAGCGCAGCGGCAATAAAATCTCTGAACAGAGGATGCGCCTTATCAGGCTTGGACTGGAACTCCGGATGAAACTGACACCCCACGAACCAACGATGCCCCTTAACCTCTATCACCTCAACAAGATCACGCTGAGGATTAACACCAGAAATAAGAAGCCCCTTAGATGTAAGAACATCACGATAGTCATTGTTGAACTCAAAACGATGCCTATGCCGTTCAGAAATATCTTCCTTCTTATATGCCGCGAACGAAAAGGTATCCTTCTCCAAATGACACGGATACGCGCCAAGTCGCATGGTAGCCCCCATGGTCGTCACCTGATGCTGTTCCGCCAAAAGACTAATGACCGGATCCTTGGTATTCTTGTCGAACTCGGTTGAATTAGCCGTCTTCATGCCACAAACATGCCGCGCAAACTCGACGGTAGCAAGCTGCATCCCCAAACAAATACCAAAAAATGGAACATTCTTCTCCCGGGCATACTTGATCGCCTTGATCTTCCCTTCAATTCCCCGAGATCCAAAACCACCAGGAACAAGCAGCCCCTGAATACCCTTGAAAGCCTTGTCAGCTTTCCCCTTCTCGAGATTCTCCGAATCAATCTTGATAATATTCACCTTAGCATCATTCGCGATCCCGCCATGAATCAATGCCTCATAAATAGATTTATAGGCATCAGGGAGCTGAATATATTTTCCTACAACAGCAATATTGACCTCATGTTTAGGATGACGCAGACGTTTGACAACAAAATCTTCCCAGGCCTTCAAATCCTTCTCGGGAGTCTTAATATTTAATTTCTTCAAAATAAGCGTATCCAAATGCTCCTTCTTCAAATTCGAGGGAACCTCATAAATGCTTTTCGCATCTGCAGCTTCAATAACGCTTTCCACATCCACATTACAAAAAAGAGCAATCTTTTCCCTCTGCTCCTGAAGGATCGGCTTTTCTGTCCGACACAAAAGAATATCCGGCTGAATACCGATCTCCCGTAATGTCCCCACAGAATGCTGTGTCGGCTTTGTCTTCTGCTCGCCACAAGATTTAATATACGGAAGCAGCGTCACATGAATATTGATCGCGTAATGTTCCCCCATTTCCCATCTGAGCTGTCGAATCGCCTCCAGAAACGGAAGGCTTTCAATATCACCCACAGTCCCGCCGATCTCAACGATCACAACATCCACATCTTGCTCTCGTGCGACTTTCTTAATACAGCCTTTTATCTCATCAGTAATATGCGGAATAATCTGAACAGTCTTCCCGAGATAATCTCCTCGACGCTCTTTAGTAATAACAGAATAATAAATCTTTCCTGCCGTAATATTATTGTCTTTAGTGAAATGAGCATTTGTAAATCGCTCATAATGCCCCAAATCCAAATCCGTCTCCGCACCATCATCCGTCACATAGACTTCCCCGTGCTGATAAGGATTCATCGTGCCTGGATCAACATTTAAATACGGATCACACTTGAGGGAGGTAACTTTCAAACCGCGAGTTTCAAGAAGTTTCCCGATAGAGGCGGATGCAATGCCTTTTCCGAGGCTAGAAACTACGCCTCCCGTAACAAAAATATACTTACTCATGATCAAAACCTCTAGTTGCCGATATCAAGTCCGACCCGGCGCAGGATATGCTAAAAGACAAAAAGGGAACTCTCTTAACCACCAGTCCCTTTCTTCTTATATATTCCTACCTTAAAGCCTTAGCAAATCTTTTCTACGATTTCTTACCCCTTGAAGATTGTTCAAATTCATTTCCCAAAAGCTCATCGTCACCCTCAGCGACAGATAAAGCTTTCATTACTTCTTTACGCCCTCAAGTACATATTTACTAGTGTTCCCGGGAACTAAAACAGGATATTTCCCCGTAAAACAGGCATGGCAAAATGCCTTACTATCCTTCATCACAGACAGCATCCCATCAAGGCTTAGATAAGACAAAGAATCCACTTCAATAAATTTAGCGATCTCAGCAATCGTCTTTTCATTAGCAATAAGTTCCTCTTTGGAAGGGAAATCAATGCCGTAAAAACACGGGGACACTATCGGAGGGCAGCTGATACGCATGTGGATCTCCTTGGCCCCGGCCGCACGGATCTCACGAATACGGCTGCGACTTGTTGTCCCGCGCACAATGGAATCCTCGACAACAATGATTTTCTTCCCCGCGATCACTTCCCTCATAGGATTAAGTTTGACCCGGACACGAAAATCTCTCAGGAATTGCGTTGGCTGCGTAAACGTCCGACCGACATAATGGTTACGAATCATTCCCATCTCATAAGGCAATCCCAATTCCTGAGCATAACCCAAAGCAGCATAAACACCCGAGTCAGGTATGGGCATCACAAAATCAGCCCCCTTGGCCGGAGCCTCTTTCGCAAGCTGCGCCCCTAGGCGCTTACGCACCAGATAAACATTATCATTAAAAATTGTACTGTCTGGACGAGCAAAATAAATATTCTCAAAGATACAATGAGCTTTCTTCTCTTTTTCAGAACCAGGTAAATAAAAAGAATCGATCTTGTCCCCCCGAATAATCACGACTTCCCCAGGATCGATCTCTCGGACAAATTCAGCCTTTGTCAAATCCAGCGCACAACTTTCACTCGCCAGGATATACCCATTGCCTAGCTTACCCAGAACCAACGGCCTAAATCCCTGCGGATCTCGCGCCCCCACAATCGCCCCTTCAATCATAAAAACGAGAGAAAACGCACCCTTGAGCTGAGATAAAACATTGACAAACCACTTCTTGTGTTCGGCATTGGGCGCTTTAGCCAGAAGGTGAACAATGATCTCCGAATCCATGGACGTCTGAAAAATCGATCCATCTTCTTCGAGCCTATGATAAAGCTCTTCAGTATTCGTCAGATTCCCGTTATGGGCCACCGCGAGCGCACGATTGCGATGCGTGACAAGAAAGGGCTGGCAATTCTTCTTATTAGAAGATCCCGTCGTAGAATAACGGGTATGAGCGATCGCCACAGAACCTTTAAGAGACTCCAGCGTCTTAGCATCAAAAATGTCAACGACAAGACCGCGGTCCTTCACAATATGGACATCTTTCCCATCGTAAGAAACAATCCCAGCCGCCTCTTCTCCACGATGTTGAAGCGCGTATAATCCCAAATACGCCAGCTTCGAGGCCTCAGGATGATCCGAGATACCCACTATACCGCACATATCAACTACCTCAACATCGATTAAAGACTACGCTTATAATAACTCTGTAACGACTCAACCGTGAAGCCTTCTTTCAAACTCGCCTCAATCCCCTGAACAGCAGCCCAAGCTCCTTGCAATGTTGTAATACAGGGAATATTACGCATAATCGCTGCCCCACGAATCGCGCGCATATCAGTCTGGCTCTTCTTGCCAGAGGGCGTATTAATAATCAGATTGATTTCCCCCTTGTCGATCGACGTCAAAATATTACGAGAGCTTTCTCCCGTCTTATCAATCGCTGACACGAGAACACCGCTTGAGCGAAGAACCTTAGCCGTCCCCTTGGTGGCATAAATCTTAAATCCCAAATCATGAAGACGTTTGGCCATAAACGCGATGTTCCGCTTATCGCTTTCGTTGACACTGATAAAAACAGAGCCACTACGAGGCAATGCTTGATTGGCTGCGACTTGACTCTTGGCAAAAGCCATGCCAAACGTCGATGCCAACCCCATAACCTCACCTGTTGATTTCATTTCCGGGCCCAAAATAATATCAACGCCAGAAAAACGAGAGAACGGCAATACGGATTCCTTGACCGCGACCTGCCCCAAATGATCAACATCCGGAAGCTTAAAATCACTCAATTTTTCCCCAGCCATGATCCGCGCCGCCATCTTAGCAAGCGGCACGCCAATAGCCTTGGATACAAACGGAACAGTACGCGAGGCACGGGGATTAACCTCAAGAATGAAAACCTGCCTGCCTTTAATGGCAAACTGAATATTCATAAGACCAACGACTTTAAGAGAAAGGGCGATATTCATCGTATGTGTCTTAATCGTCGCCAAAATCTCCTCCGAGAGCGTATGCGGCGGAAGAACGCATGCAGAATCCCCCGAATGAATACCCGCATTTTCAATATGCTCCATGATACCAGCCACAAAAACATTCTCACCATCACACACGGCGTCTACGTCAACCTCCATCGCATCCTCAATAAACTTATCGATTAAAATAGGATGCCCGCGCGAAACATCCGTAATCTCATCAATAAAAGAAAGTAGCGTTTCCTCGTCGTAAACGATCCTCATCGCACGCCCTCCCAGAACATAGGAAGGACGGACCAAAACAGGATACCCAACGCGCGAAGCAGCCGCAATCGTCTCATCCACAGAAGAGGCCGTCGCATTGCTTGGCTGTGCAATTCCAAGTTTATCCATCAGCTCCGCAAACCGCTCGCGATTCTCAGCAATATCTATGGAGTCAACACTCGTTCCAATAATAGGAACCCCCGCCTGTTGTAACCGACGCGCTAAATTCAACGGTGTCTGACCGCCAAATTGAACAATCACGCCATCCGGCTTCTCAACATCCATAATGTTCATGACATCTTCAAAGGTCAACGGCTCAAAGTAAAGACGATCCGAAGTATCATAATCCGTCGATACGGTCTCGGGATTAGAGTTGACCATAATAGTCTCAAAACCCTGTTCCCTGAGTGAAAAAGCCGCGTGACAGCAACAATAATCAAATTCGATCCCCTGACCAATACGATTGGGACCACCACCAAGGATCATAATCTTGCGGCGTTTGCCACCATCGCGCTTAGCAGCTGCCTCATTCAAAATAACCGCCTCATCCTCAGTTTCATAAGTTGAATAATAATATGGCGTATACGCCTCGAACTCAGCCGCACAGGTGTCAACAAGTTTAAAAGTAGCTACGATCCCCTGCTGTTTGCGCATCTGACGAACCGCACTCTCATTCACCTTGAGAAATTCGCCAATTTGCGCATCTGAAAACCCATATTCCTTAGCTTTACGCAGGGAAACAGTCGACAGAATCTTGGTCTGTTCGATCTCGGCCAGAAGCTCATTCTCAAAATCCAGGATTTGTTTCAGCTGGGCAATAAACCAGATATCAATACGGGAAGTCTCAACAATATCCTCTACAGACCATCCCTTTTGAAGGGCATATTTAATATAAAAGATCCGCGACGCATTAGGCTCCCGCAAACGATGTTTGATCTTATCGTCATCAATCAACCGGTAATCATTCTTATTATCAAAACCGATGTGATGAATCTCAAGACCGCGAAGCCCTTTCTGCAAGGCTTCCTTGAAAGTCCGTCCAATCGCCATGGTTTCGCCAACCGACTTCATCTGAACGCCCAAAATATCCTTGGCCTCAGGAAATTTCTCAAACGTAAACCGTGGAATCTTAACAACGCAATAATCAATCGTGGGTTCAAACGACGCCGGTGTCTCACGCGTAATATCATTGCGAATCTCATCCAAAGAGTATCCTACAGCAAGTTTGGCCGCGAACTTGGCAATGGGAAATCCTGTCGCCTTCGAAGCAAGAGCCGATGAACGCGACACACGCGGATTCATCTCAATAACAACCTGACGCCCAGTCCTCGGATGAACAGCAAACTGAATATTGGACCCGCCCGTCTCAACACCAATTTCACGAATCAGCTTAAGCGACGCATCGCGCATGATCTGATATTCGCGATCCGTCAAGGTCTGGGCCGGTGCCACGGTAATAGAATCCCCCGTATGAACACCCATAGGATCCAAATTTTCAATTGAGCAAACAATGACAACATTATCTTTCTTGTCCCGCATGACCTCGAGCTCGTATTCCTTCCATCCCTCGATCGATTCCTCAATCAAAATCTCCTGGATCCTGCTGCTATCAATCCCACGCTGAGCCTTAACATCAAACTCTTCCCTGCTGTAAACAATAGAACCCCCCGTGCCTCCGAGCGTATAACTCGAGCGAATAATACACGGAAACCCGATTTCCTGAACAGCTACCTGCGCTTCCTCAAGAGTATACGCAAATGAGCTTCGGGGAAGATCCAACCCACAACGGATACAGGCCTGCTTAAACTGCTTTCTGTCCTCAGCCTTCTTAATGACCTCGTAATTCGCCCCCAACATCTCAACTTTATACTTCTCAAGAATACCCTTTTCCCACAACTCAACCGCAAGATTCAGCCCCGTCTGGCCACCCAAAGTCGGCAAAATCGCATCTGGACGTTCTTTCTGAATAATAAGCTCAAGAAATTCAACGCTGAGGGGCTCAACATAGGTATGATCAGCTGTCTCGGGGTCTGTCATGATCGTCGCTGGATTAGAATTCACCAGAACAATCTCGTATCCTTCTTCCCGAAGAGCTTTACATGCCTGGGTTCCGGAATAATCAAACTCGCAGGCCTGTCCAATGACAATCGGACCCGAACCAATAAGCAAAATCTTTTTTATGTCTGTCCGTTTAGGCATGTTATTTCTTATTCTTATCGATCATCTTAATAAATTCACCAAAAAGATACTTGGCATCATTGGGCCCCGGGCATGCCTCTGGATGATACTGAATCGAAAAAAGAGGATGCTTCCTGTGCCGCAAACCTTCAACACTTTTATCGTTCAAATTAATATGGATCGCCTCGACATCATTCTTATCGAGGCTGTTCACATCAACACAAAATCCATGATTCTGGGAAGTAATCGAAATTCGATCATTCTCAAGATCTTTGACAGGATGATTTCCGCCATGATGCCCGAACTTAAGCTTGTACGTCTTACCGCCAAGCGCAAGCCCAATCATCTGATTTCCAAGGCAAATTCCGAAGATCGGCAGTTTCCCGATAAGCTTGCGAACTGTTTCAATAACATACGTGACCGCAGCCGGATCGCCTGGACCACTTGAAAGGAAAAGGCCGTCTGCCTTCATGGCCAGAATATCTTCCGCGCTCATCGAAGGCGGCACCACATGACATTCAATTCCTAAGACAGCCATCTCACGCAAAATATTGCGCTTGATACCGCAATCCACAACCACGACTTTATATTTCTTTTCTCCAGAAGCCTTCCAAACATATGGCTTTTTAGGCGCTACTTCCTTAACCCAGTCTGCACCCTCCATAGAAGGAACCTTGTCCAGCTTGGCCTTCAGGCTCTTCAAATCGAAATCTTCTGTGGAAATGATCGCCTTCATGGCGCCTGAAATACGTAAATGACGCGTCAGGGCGCGAGTATCCACCCCTTCAATGCCGATGATCTTTCCTTCATCAAGATACTGGATAAGACTTTTAGTCGCTCGGTAATTGGAGTGCGTGCGGCAGAATTCCTTAACAACAAAACCCTTTACATGGATCCTATCAGACTCCACATCATCGTCATTGACTCCGTAATTCCCGATCAACGGATAGGTCATCACAACGATCTGGCCTGCATAAGAGGGATCTGTCAAAACTTCCTGATAACCTGTGAGGGCGGTATTGAAGACGACTTCGCCCGCGGTGTCTCCATGCGTATTCAGAGACCTCCCGCGGAAGCATGTGCCATCTTCGAGATAAAGTACTGCTTCTTTCATCTAAGACCGCTTTTCAAGAGGGGTAATCGGTGGTGAGAAAATCATCCCAAAACCCGAATTAATATAACACCGCGCGTTTCATTGTCAAGGAATATCAACGCCCCAAACAATCACCAAAATAATGCGTATCCCGTCGGAGACAGAATGAAAGATCACAAGACCCCGAATCTTCCCTACCTTCCAAAGAGTCTCTTTTTGTTCACAAGAAAATTTTCTTCTCCCAAGGTCTTCCGCGCCAATTCATCCTTGTTCTCTCCATTATCAAAATCATATTCTACGATCGCAGCGTAAGCCATAACATTTAAAAAAGGTGCTTTCAGAAAATCCGGATTTTGATCAGCGATAGTATTAATGGTCCCCACATACTCCCCCGGTGGCCGACTGATCTTAATCCCAATCTTCCGAAAACGATCAATATATTCAGCCACAGTTAACCGTCTTATATCTGTATCAATGATCTTATTCCAAGCCAGGCTCCCCTGGTCCAAAGCCTTCCAAAGATCTTCGATAGCGACTACCGTTTCCACTTGAGATACCGTTTCAGTCTCGGCTTCTCTCGAAGATGCCCTGGATACGCCCTCAGCCATCGCCAAGGCGCCTGCCTGTTGCCCAACACGTCGACGAACAGCCTCTTGCTGAACCTTGTTTTGCAAAGCGACCCTATTGTAAACTGCTTGCGCTTTCTGATGTTCATAATACTGCGCCATCTCCATAGCTGTTTGAGCCTGCTGCTGAACAATGGCCTGCTGTCCCAAAGCCAATTGACGTTTCGCCAGATAATCTGCGTACTCCCGAACCTGACTATTGAGCTCTGCTTGAGATTTAGCAGCAACGGCCTGCTGAACAGCCTGTGACTGCTTTTGCGCTACCACATTCTGAACCTGTTTATAAGCAACCTGTTGCTGATACTGCGCAACTTCCTGAGCCTGCTTCTGAGCAACCATTTGTTTCATCTGTTCAGCAGCCTTAATTTCAGTTGCACGTTTCGCCAGCATTTGTTGCATCGCCTGTTTTTGCGCCGCATATTCTGCGACAGCTTTTTGCTGTGCTGCCATCTGCTGCATTTGAGCCTGCCGTTGAGCCAGAGCCTGTTTATAGGCCGCGACTTCCTGTGCTTGCTTCTGCTCTAGTTGCTGCTGATACTGCTGCTGGATCATCTGCTGCTGCATGGCCTTTTGCTGCTGCATACGTTTTGCTGCTGCCGCTGCCCACACATCAGAGGACACCAAAAGAAGCAAGAATACTCCTAAGACTATCCTCAGCCTCACATGATTATTATCCATGCCAGATCTCTTCCCTTTGACGGATGAATGCTACAATAAATGTCATTATAACAAAGCCACTGCACAAGATCGTAAAAAAATCCCCATATTTAACATAAATTGATATCTCCCGTCCAGGCACAAGCTGCGCAGACAAAAAACCTGCTCTCTCAAGACCAACCTCCGACGTCGCAACCCTTTGACCAACAGCATCAACAGCAACAGACCATCCTGTATTTGAAACACGTACCAAAGGACGCATGGTCTCCACCGCACGAAAGATCCCCATTTGCGCATGCATCATCAAGGCCTGTGGGAACTTAAACCATCCATCATTAAGCATCACAACGAGAAACCCTGCGCCGCGCCTAGCAAGATCAGAAGAAAGACCGGGATAGGCCTCCTCAGAACAGATCGCCACGCCAAACAACTCGTCATAACGACTCCCTTTCAAGGTGCGCTCCATAAGAAATATCCCTGGACGCTCTCCCGCTTGAAAGTTATACCCTCGCCTGCCAAGCCCAGAAATGATTTGCTTCGAAATATAATCTGAAGGCTGATATTCACTGAAAGGAACCAGCTTTCTCTTATGATAAATCCCTGTCCATTCACCCTGCCGAGACAAAAGAAGCGCACTGTTTCGATCCTTTCCCTGCTGTAAAAGTGCGGAACCAATCAACATATGAACACGAAGATCGCGTGCGCCCTGTTCCATGCCATGCCGCCAAACAGGATCCGTCAACACATCATCGGGAAATGATGTCTCCGGCCAGATAACAAGATCAGGCTTTGATACTGCCATGCTTTGTCTGGTCAGCGCCAGATGTCGAGATATATTCTGATGATATAAAGCCTCACTCAGCTTATCTTCGCGAGAAATATTCGGCTGAATAGCATGAACGCAAACCGGATTACTCTCAGTCCCCTTCCTGTTCAACATCGTTAAGCCAAACACCGCATTCATCAGGAAAACACAAAGACACACGAACACATAACTTCTTTTTCGAACCCCCTCTTTAATCCATAAGAAAATCGCTGTATTCACAAAAATCATGATCCACGACACCGCCGCAGTGCCCCCCCAAGATGCTCCCTGAATTAACAAAGGATGAAAAGCCTGAGAATAAGCTACACTCCAGGTAAACCCGCCCATCACATACGCTCTCACCGCTTCGCTCATCACCCAAAGGGAAGGATAATAAAGAAGTTTCCATCCGCCTGTCATGCCTGGCACGCCACCCAAAAGGGCAAACATAGCTGGTTGAAGAGAAAGGATTAGAACAAAAAGAACATACCCACCAATACTAATCGGCATAAGCCAATGAACCAGACAAGCGTAAGAAAAAATCCCACACACAAAGCCAAATAAAAGCCTTTTGCCAATAGGCGCATGATCAATAACAAACAAAAGGGGGATGGCAAAAAGCCATCCCCCTAAAGAAAACCCCTGTAATGTAACAATATTCGGAAAGGCGAGATAAAACATCAGCGCCGATCCGATAAGGGCTAAGATCAACATAGTCCTCTATTTCACAGATTCTAGAACATTCACCGGCACTGTGTTTTCTTCAACCGCTTTTACGGCATCTTGACTTGAATTAGCAACCATCTGGGCCTCTGACGCTTCTTTAGCAGCAGAAATAAGAGCTCCCAATAAAATAAGCGCCCGTTGTGTGCCTTCTTTATCTCCCTTGGCATTAAACAACTCTACACTACGCCGAGCTGAAACAATGGCCGGGACCAGCTGTCCCATCCCCTCTAGGGATGTTGCTAAAAGATAATGCGCAAGACCGCTGTCCGGAAACTGACGAATAGCCGCCGTCATCACAGAACCGGCCTGAGGATACTGCTTCAAACGAAGGAACATCTCGCCCAGCATAAAATATCCCTCGAAATCATTTGGATCCATTTTAATGGCTGTCGCAAAACTTTCCGCGGCCTTCCTGGCTTCCCCCTGCTTCAAAAAGACCGTGCCCTCGATCAAATACTTACGAGCCTTCTTGTTGACCACTTGGGTCGCTTCCTGCTTGGCGCATCCAGCAATCACAATCGAAAATAAAACAAATAAAATAAAACCCTTATTCATAAACAACCCCTTCTGTTTTCTAAAAAACTTCCCCGCTCACAACAACCTTCTTACGCCTTCGCCTTCTTCGCCATTAAATATTGATGGACCCCTTCAGCAGCTAGGCGCCCTTCGTGGATCGCCCACACAACCAGGGACTGGCCGCGCGTCATGTCGCCTGCCGTAAATACTCCTGCGACAGATGTCATCTTGTTCCCATCAGCCTTCACATTACCACGCTGATCAAGCTCAACGCCAATCTTTTCTATCAAGCCCCCCTTGACCGGACCTAAAAATCCCATAGCCAAGAAAACCAGATCACATTCAACCTCAAATTCTGATCCCACGATCTCTTTCATAGCTGGACGTCCACTCGCATCTTTCCCAGACCAATCTAACCTAACCGCATGAAGTTTCTTCAGCTGACCATTTTCACCAGAGAAACTCTTGGTCAAAATACTATAGTCACGCTCACACCCTTCTTCGTGAGATGTCGAGGTGCGCAAAATAGAAGCCCAATGAGGCCAGGGATTATCTGCAGTCCGTTCCAGCGGAGGCTTGGAAAGAAGCTCAAACTGCTTGACCGAGATCGCACCCTGCCGATTCGCGGTCCCGACACAATCAGACCCCGTATCTCCTCCCCCAAGAACAACCACCCTCTTCCCTTTGGCAATGATCTCCTCTTTCGAAGAAATTTTAACACCCAACAGTCGCCGGGTCTGCTGACTCAGATACTCCATAGCAAAATATACGCCCTTGAGTTCCCTTCCCGGAATAACCGCATCGCGTGGCTGCTCCGCCCCACCACAAAGAACAAGAGCATCATACTGACTGCGCAAATCATGAGGGTCAACATCCTTCCCCACATGAACTCCTGTCTTAAACACAACGCCTTCTTCGTTCATGCGCCTGACACGTCGCTCAACAATGGACTTTTCAAGCTTATAATTAGGGATCCCTAGCGTTAAAAGCCCCCCAACACATTCATTCTTTTCATAAACCGTAACCTTATAGCCTTTGCGATTAAGCTGATCCGCACACGCAAGACCCGCCGGACCCGACCCAATGACCGCGACCTTCATCCCGGAACGACTCTTGGGCGCCTCCGCCTTGATCCAGCCCTGATCATAGGCATGCTCAATAATGGACAACTCGATATTCTTAATGGTAACCGCCGGATTATTAATCGCCAGCGTACAAGAATTCTCACAAGGCGCAGGACATATCCGACCTGTAAACTCCGGAAAATTATTCGTCTTATGGAGTCGTTCGATCGCGTCTTTCCACTGCCCCTTGTAAACAAGATCATTCCAGGAAGGAATAATATTCGCAATAGGACAACCCCACTGACAGAAAGGAACGCCACAATCCATACAACGCGCCCCTTGTTTCTGCATATCTTTCTCAGCTGGAAGCGTCGTAAATTCATCCCAGTTCTTGAGACGCTCCTCAACAGGTGCCTTGCTATACTCCTCGCGCTTATAGTTCAAAAACCCCTTGGCCTCACCCATCGCTTCCAACCTCGCTTCCTATCTCATGAGCCTCATCCGCCTTTTTGGCCATTTCTACTTCTCGAGCTTTCTCTGTCTCCTCAATAACTCGACGGAAATCACGCGGATAAATCTTTACAAACTGCGGCAAAACCTCTTCCCAATGCTCCAAAACATGTTTTGCCACAGTACTTCCCGTATATTTCTGGTGTTTCTCGATCATGCCCTTAAGCTCCTGAATGTCCTTCTTATCAGCAACCCCAAAGATCTCGACCATACCCATATTACACTTCTTATCAAAATCACCCTCACGATCCCAGACATAAGCAATGCCGCCTGACATTCCGGCTGCGAAGTTTCGCCCCGTTGGGCCAATGACAACCACGCGACCCCCCGTCATATACTCACACCCGTGGTCCCCGATCCCCTCAACAACCGCATATCCGCCGGAATTCCGGACCGCGAACCTCTCCCCCGCGACCCCGCAAAAATATGCTTCCCCGCAAATAGCGCCGTACAAAACAACGTTACCAGCCAAAATATTCTCTGCCGCAACAAACGTCGCCTGCTTTGACGGATACAAAATAATGCGTCCCCCCGAAAGCCCCTTACCAACATAATCATTGGCATCGCCCTCAAGCTCAAAGGTGACACCCCGTGACAAAAATGCGCCGAAACTCTGCCCAGCTGACCCTGTAAACTTGACCCTGATCGTATCTTCCGGTAAACCCACCATGCCATAACGACGAGCGATCTGCGACGAAAGCATGGTCCCTACCGTACGATTGACGTTACAAATGGCCATCTGAAGCTGAACAGGTTTTTTTATCTCGATGGCCTCCTTGCAACACTCAATGATCTTGTTATCTAGCGCCTTTTCCAAACCATGCTCCTGGCGAGCACTATGATGGATAGAGACCCCCTGTGGAACATCCGGACGATGGAGAATTTTAGTCAAATCAATGCCCTTGGCCTTCCAATGATCAACAACATCTCTAGGCTCCAACATATCCACACGCCCGATCATATCCTCAAACTTCCGAAATCCAAGTTGGGCCATGATTTCGCGCACGTCCTCGGCAACAAAGCTAAAGAAATTAACAGCATGCTCTGGCTTCCCGCGAAAATTCTTACGAAGCGCGGGGTCCTGTGTCGCAATACCAACGGAACACGCATCTAAATGACATTTGCGAAGCATCACACACCCCAAAGAAACCAAGGCGATCGTAGAAAATCCAAACTCATCAGCACCCAGCATTGCCGCAATCACGACATCCCGACCCGTTTTAAGCTGCCCATCTGTCTGCACGCGAATGCGCCCTCTCAGATCATTCATAACCAAAACCTGCTGGGTCTCCGCAATCCCGAGTTCCATAGGAAGACCCGCGTTCTTGATCGATGTCTGAGGAGAAGCTCCCGTGCCGCCTTCGTATCCTGAAATCAACAGATGATCCGCCTTGCCCTTGGAAACACCAGCCGCCACTGTCCCCACGCCGATCTCAGAAACAAGCTTAACGCTCACATCTGCTTTGGAATTCGCATTCTTAAGATCATGAATAAGCTGTGCCAAATCTTCGATCGAATAAATATCATGATGCGGCGGCGGGGAAATAAGTTGCACGCCCGGCGTCGTCCCACGTGTTCCAGCAATTTCTTTAGTAACTTTATGTCCCGGAAGCTGGCCTCCCTCACCAGGCTTAGCGCCCTGAGCCATTTTGATCTGCATCTGATCAGCATTCACCAGATACTCGATATTCACGCCAAAACGTCCCTGGGCCACCTGCTTGATCCTGCTGCGACGAAGATCCCCATTAGCGTCGCGCTGAAAGCGCTCTGGATCTTCGCCCCCTTCACCCGTATTAGAAAACCCCCCCAAACGGTTCATGGCAATCCCGAGCGTCTCGTGCGCCTCTTTAGAAATCGAACCATAGCTCATCGCACCTGTCGCAAAACGCTTCATGATCTCACTGGCGGATTCAACCTCTGAAAGCGGGACCGACGAGCCCTTCTTAAACTGCATTAACCCTCGAATATTCGCAAGTTGTTTGTCGTTCTCATTAACAAGCTTTGCGAATTTCTTGAACAGCTGATAATCGCCCTGCCGAACAGCGTGCTGCAAAGTCGAGATAACCTCCGGATTGATCTGATGAAACTCCCCATCCTTACGCCAATGATAAAAACCACCTTCATCCAGAAGATGATCCGGATGAGGAATCGCAGGATAGGCCGCATCATGACGACGGAAAACCTCTTCGGTAAGGGTCTTTATATCAATGCCTCCAATGCGAGAAGGAGTTGCGGTAAAATATTTCTCAACCAATTCTTCCCCCAGGCCCACGGCTTCAAAGATCTGCGCACCGCAATACGACTGAATTGTCGAGATCCCCATCTTAGAAATAATCTTAAAAAGGCCCTTTCTCGTCGACTTAATATAATTCTTCTCAGCATGTTCCCAGTCAAGATCGGGAGTATAATTGCCCTTCTTAAGCTCATGCTCGATCGTCTCAAAAGCCAGGTATGGATTGATCGCATTCGCCCCATAACCAATAAGGACCGCAAAATGATGCATCTCGCGTGCCTCCCCTGTCTCAAGGAGAATTGATACGTTCGTGCGGGTTCCCTGACGGATCAAATGATGATGAAGCCCCGCACATGCTAAAAGAGAAGGGATGGGAACATTC
>JADGCU010000062.1 GCA_015228785.1 Candidatus Omnitrophota bacterium | reverse complement strand
ATGCAGATGATAGGAATTTAAAGAGTGAGGTTGAAGCTTCTGTGGGAGGGGTTGATTTTCTGTTAAGGCTTGGTTATAGCAAGAAGGATGTGGGGGCTATCGTTCTATTTATTAGGGGAATTCAGGGGCTGAAAGATCGGGCACGCAAGGACGGGGCTTTAAAGATATCTGATGAGCAGTACGAAAAAGACCGGCTGGCGGCATCCTACGATGACATCGCTCTTGATGTCGAGCGGTTCATTGGATCTGTGCCTTCAGAGCCGGCGATGAAGGCGGAAGAAAATTCGTATGAAAAAGAGGTTTCAGATGGTTTTGAAGATGCGATCAAGGACCCCCGCAATGAATTAGTCTATTTTGTTACGAAGGATGCAAATTATATTTTCCATAGTGCTGATCATAAGAAACATTCTTTTATTCCGGAGGCTGTCTTAGAGCGGGCTGATGCTATTATTTTGGAGAGAGTAAGTTTTTCTAGGCAGGTTAATAAGGAAAAGATTAGAAGCGGCTCGGTGAGAGATTTTCTTCAAGACAATCAACAGGGTGATTTAGTTAAGTATTTTATAGAGCATCAGAAGGCAGTGTTTGTTAATGATGCCGAGTGGAGGGCCCCTTGGTATGATAACGATCAATTAAGAAGGAATACCCTACTGCCGATGGGGTTGCCATTAGCATTGGCACAGATTCTTCTTCACAAAGCGACAGGACTTGATCTGGAGGCAGTAGATAAGAAGTATTCAACATTTTTGGGTCTGTTTTTAGTGTTGTCTCCCATGGGGGGATATCGGAGTTCTTTGGCGTCTCGCAAGCTCGTCCGAGGTATTGTGCCGTATCAGGCCAGGAGAATGGGAAGGAAGCCAACCATTCTTTTGGAGTTTGGTGGCTGGCATATTGATATGAAGGCATATATTACAAAGCCATTCCTGAGAGAAGTGGTGTTATTAATGAATCGTCCATTGGGTGCGGTATTTTTCAAACAGAAGAAGTCAAATGAATATTATGAAGTGGACTTCCCTGGGGGGGTGATTAGGAAATTTAAGCCATCCCAAAATTCACAACCAATGGCTGAATATCTATTAGGGGATGGTATGGATCAGGCCGCAGCGCATGACCGGGACACATTAGGTATTCCTGGCCAAGCCGAACAGGCGATGACGGCGGGAGAATCCGTGTCTGGGCTCGCGGAAAGTTTCCAATCGCTGAGGGCGCTTTCAAATGAGAATTTGCCGAAAAGGGGAGTCCATTGGGTGCTTACCAATGAACAGGGGTGGAAGCCTTTTTTAAACGAGTTTCCTAAGCCCGCGCTCGGGCTCAACGCAAGGTCATTGCATATCGGCGTGGGCGGTATTCAGAACCTTGACATGATCGTCCATCGGTCGCCGGCCTTGGCGCTGATCGTGGACGTTGATCCGTTCATTAAAGAATTCTATGAGGATCTTAGCCGGATTCTTTTAGAAAATGAGGATGTCTGGGGGGATGAACTTTTTAAGAGATTGGGGCAGGCGGGCTATGACCTGAGCGGTTCCACGCGCCCTGATTTGCCGGAGCAGGAGCTTTCCTGGCTTCGTGACAAGGAAAAATGCGACCTCATTCGCACGATGTTCCGTGAGGGGCGGATTTTGGTGATTCAGGGTTCTATGAGGGATAAGGCCTTGTTTTCGGCTGTTGCTAGTTGGGTCAAGGAGAATGATGTCAAGGTGGATACCTTGTACGCATCCAATGTGGCTTATTGGGAGGGGCCGGCTCTGGATAGTATTGATAGGATTGTTGTTGAGGCCCTGTCGCAAGTGGTTGATTGGGATACGTTCCTTATTCATTCGCAATGGGCGGGGAATGATTTGAACGTTCATGGGGAGCGGTTAGGGGATAAGGACTCTTTGGGATTATTGCGTACGTCGTTGTTACCCAGGGAAGTGGCGATGACGGCCAAAGTCTTGGTTAGTTCGGAGTCCCCTGTCACACGGGAGATCGGTCGAATGATCCGTGAGGCGCAAGCAGAAATGGAAAGCCCAGAGCAGGAAATTCGGGATAAGGCGAAAGTGTTGATCAGTATTTATCCCCATTTGGTTCCTTTGGCTCAGGGGCTGGTTCGGGCTTATGCCTCGTTAGCCAGGACCTTTGACTTAGATCCAGGGAAGGTCCAGTTGAGGATGGTAGGCGGCCGGGTCCGTGGAAAACCACTTAAGGGCACGACAGACATTGATTTCATTTTTAGTGTCGAATACCCCAAGACCGCGCTTAGTTCCGTCAATGCCAGGAAATTAGGCGGAACTGTTGCGGAAATGGACCGTAAGCTCTCAGGTTTTTTGAGGAAGGAAATTGCGGCACTCGGGCTGCCGATTATTGTGCCTGGGGAAAGAATTCCGCAAGATATCGACAGAGGGAAAATGATCAAGCTGGATATTTTGAATTGGGCTCAGAGGCTTTCGCCTGAAGGGTATCCAGTGTTTGAGCCAACAGAGGGGAGTCTTCTTTTGGCGGAATTCGATCCCTCTTTTTCTTTGATCTCGTCGTTAGGCAAAGAGAATGCCGCGGAGCCGGCGATGATTTCATTTGATTTGAAGGCAGATCCTGCAGACAGCATCTTTTTAAAGGAAGGGAAGGATCGGTCCGAGCGTACGTTTGTTTTGGGAGATTTCACGGTGCGTGGTAAAGATGTCAAAGATGCTAAAGATGACGTGAAAATGCGGATTCATGCCCAGGAGATATTTGATCCAAAGATAAATTCGTATGATGTTGTTTTGAAGTATTTTCCGGCTGCGGAAGAATCACCGGCTGTAGATTGGAAAGAGCCGGCCTTTTCTTCAGTCGGGATCTCTTTGAGAGAAGGCGTTTGGTTGATCAATGATTTTTATCCATTTTCACAAGATGAAGAAATGATCAGGCGTCTTTCAGGGTTTGGGGCTACGGATATGATCATGGCCTATCTTGTGGGGCTTGTAAATCGTCGGGGCGGGAATCTGAGAAGCTCGGAGAGTGGGTCGCTGACTGCAGCGTTGTCTTTTATACGTCAAGGATTGAAGGAAGGCGCCCTTTGGCCAACGACGGTCGTTGTTGATGGTGATTTTATAGAGCAGGAGAAGAAGTGGGCGTTGAACAAGAAATTGATGGAAGAGTTTTTTGATAAGGATCGCCTGGGAGAGGTCAGTGTTGCTGTGGGCAGAAGCACAGAGGCGAGCTGTTTCTGGGAACTTAAGGCGCTTGGGAAGGGGCGGTATCGTGTTGAGGCAGTGGCTAAGAGAGGGCGTCTTGTTGTTAAGGAAGGCGATGTGCTTACGATTGATGTTAGCGGGAGCGTTTTTAAGGGTCAAGGTCGTATTGGGCGTATTGTTGACGCGTCAAATCCTGTTTGGGTAGAAGGCATGGTCGGAGCGAATAAAAAGGGTCGATCAGATCGTGAAAAGGCGATGGCGGTCAAGGGATTCCTTGAGCCCTTTGAGGTTGCGGGGCGGCAGTTTGTGTTGATCCCTGACAGAACAGAAGAAGGTCCCGTATTTTTCGTGGTCAATACATCATCCCGACAAAGGGCAGGGGAGGTATGGTATTTGCCTGATCTTCATCATTTTGGCAGCATCAAGTTGCCTGACGCCACGACGCCGGGCATCACGGAGGCGCTGATCCGTCATTTGTTGAAGCATAGCGGCGGGGTTTTGGATGTGCATGATATTGTTAATCCCCGCATTGTTCATATTCTTAAGAAGATAGCGGCCGCTGATGGGGCATCTCTTTCATTTAAGACTAAAAGAGGAGTTGTCCTGGATCCTGATAATTTTAAGGATTATTATTTGATCAGTCGTGCCGAGTCGTTTTCGCCCGAAGTTAAGAACACGTTGGCAGAGGTGGAGGTGCGTGATGGGAAGGTCTTCTTGTCTTCGGTGAGCTCGGTTTTGGATGGGCGACCTATTTCGTCATCAGACTTTATAATAGAAGGCAAAGAGCTTCGAATTTCCCCTTCGCGCGCTCATGAGTTTGAACTTCTTTATAATAGAAAGGATGTGGAATTCAACGCCCATCTTGAGGTGTCTGGTCGTGAGCTGGCGATGAAGGGTGGTATTGATCTGAGGACTGAACAGATGGATCTGAAGACGACCGGATCAGGTGAGGGGATCGAGTTTAAGATCGATCCTGCGATGCTTGAGAGATTGCAGGATACCAAAGGCTTTGTGCCGGTCATCATGAATATCGAACCGCTGAAGAGCCTTCCGGAATTCCTGGGGGTTAAGATGGATGGCGCGCCTGTTCTTGAAAAACAGGCATGTCTTTCCGAAAAAAGCCCAGAAGCAAGGGAACATCGCATTACGATAGTCGCGTCTTTCCGTCGTCGATTCATAGCGTGATGGGGGCGTTGACAATATGTACATAATAATGTATATTTTATCCAGGAGGATATTCTTATGGTCAATACGATTCCGTTAACAGAACTACGCCCCAAGCTACCGGATGTTATCGATCGCGTCTCAAAATATATGGATCGGTTCATTATTACCCGCCATGGCCGGCCGGAGGCGGTTCTCATGTCTCAGGAGGATTACGAAAGCATTATGGAGACGATCGAGATCCTTTCAAATCCTGAGCTGGTTCGTGAGATTCGGGAGGGAATAAAAGAGGCTGACGCCGGAAAGACCATTCCCTGGGAGAAGGTGAAGAAAGACTTGGGGTATGATATATAAAATTGAATTTGCACTTCGTGCGATCAAGGCATTGGCGCAATTACAGAAGTCGCAGCCTGCCATTGCGAGTCGTGTGATCAATGCCATTAATGTTTTGGCGCACAATCCATTCTGCGGGAAAGCGCTCAGAGCTGATCTGAGAGGATATTATTCTTTGCGGATTGGGATCTATCGGGCCATTTATCGTATTGATCAGGACAGGATTGTTATCCAAGTGGTGCGTGTGGGTCACCGCAGGGATGGTTATCGTTAAACTTCCGTAGTAGAATAATCGAAGAAATCCCGTATTTTCCTTCCTTGATGTAAATATTGTTCACAACAAATGGAATTTTTTTAGAAAGAACATTTAAGATGATTCTTATAAATCGTTTTAAGGTGTTTAATGACATATGTTTACGTTAGTTAAATAATTTTCTGTCGTCTTATTGACATTGCTGTATCAGTGTATTATACTTCTGATACAGATGGGGGTTGTTATGGGTGAAGAGACCTTAAAAAAATTTCAGATAATCGCATCTTCCGGGGTTCCTATATACCGGCAGATCATGGATCAGGTTAAGCTATTTATTGCTTCGGGTGAATTGGTAGAGGGAGAGTTTCTTCCTTCTGTGCGTCAGGTTGCGGCCTGTCTTGCGGTCAATCCTATGACAGTGTCAAAGGCCTACTCCTTATTAGAGAAGGAAGGCGTGATCGGATATTTACGGGGGCAGGGTATGGCTGTTGCCAGCCGGCAAGAGAGGACCGAGGGACATCTCTCAGAGCAAGAGTCAGCCCTGGCTCCGTTGGTTGAACAGGTGGTGGCACGCGCCAAGCAGTTATCGTTGGACGCGGTGTATGTTCAGAATATGGTTGAGCGCTATTGGAAGGAGTAAGGTTATGTCTGAAAATATTGTTAAGATTCAGGAAGTTTCCAAGAGTTTTGGCAGGGAACAAGTCATTAAAGATCTTTCGTGTGTTATTCCCAAAGGCAGTGTTTACGGTTTATTGGGAAGAAACGGTCAGGGAAAGACAACGCTTCTCAAGTGTCTTTTGGGCCTGATCTGTTGTGAGAAGGGTACGATCGAAGTCCTAGGTCAGGATCCCTTGAAATTTTCTAATGAGATCAAGGCCCGGATCGGGTATGTGGCGCAGAAGGACACACTGTATTCGTGGCTCTCAGCGCGCGAGTTTTTGGATTATGTGGGATCTTTTTATCCCCGGTGGAATGAGTCTTTTGTCGCTCATTTGGCTAAGAATTGGGATGTGCGGATGGAGAAGGATATTGGCGTGATGTCCGAAGGTGAACGGCAGAAGGTTTCTCTTCTGGCAGCCATTGGGCATGAACCTGATCTGCTGGTGTTGGATGAGCCGGTGGCGAGTCTGGATCCTGCGATGCGTCGGGAGTTTATCAAGGCGATCGTCGAGCATTTCGCAGGAGGGCGCTCGACAGTCATATTTTCAACACATATTACCTCGGATATTGAGAGGATCGCGGATCGGGTGGGAGTCATTAATAGCGGGCATCTTATCTTTGACGGCAATATTGATGATCTGAAGGATGCTCGTGGTCGTGGGCTCGAGGATATCTTTGTGGAGATGACCCAATGATGAGGAAGCTCTTTTTGGTGCTTAAGTTGTATGCCCGTGAAAAGGCCTTTGCCTTTATGGCGCTCATTTTTCTCCTGGTTATTTTTCTAAAACCTGAGGAATCTTTTGGGAATCTCTTGGAGATCTCGCCTGATGCCAAATGGATCGGCGGGCTTTTATGGGTGGCAGGGGTCTCCTTGACATTCATTTTGGGGCCGCTCATTAAGATCCAGTTTGCGCAGCCCCGCGCTCATCTGGTGCCTCATTATCGATCGGTTCATTTTTCAGCTTTTCTTGTTGTGGGGGCGGTCTTATTCGGGACAGCCCTGTGGGGGATCAGTTGTTTCTTTACAAGGGCGGAATGGTCATTGGCAAGTCAGGCAGATATTGTTCTTTCAGGATGCTTGATCGTACTTTTGAATTTGGGACTTTCCTATCTGTCGATGGCGCCTGTTTTCTTTGTTTTCTACCTTCTTTGGTGTGTGGCCGCGATCCCTGGGTATTCGCTCGCGCATCAGTATTGGAGTATCGAGCAGGTCAATATCGCCATGGCCGTCGCTTTTGTTTTGGGGACCATGCTTTTTTGTGTGCGGCTTTTTTTTATTAAGGAAGAGAGCCTTGAATATCCCCATCTTCTTTGGAAATTTGAATCACGATCCATCGGAAGTGAAGACAGTCTGCGTTGGCTATGGTCGTGGGGCAGGCGTGTTCAGAGTCGTTTGGGGATGGGGACAAGGGTTTTTCAGGCAAGACCTTATGCCCAGATCCGGGGTTTTCTTTCAAGGGCATTTTATCTTGATGCGGGACGCAGCCGCGTGATCTTTTGGGCTGGCGTTCTCGGAGTTCTTCTTCTGCCATTTTATGTTTTCTTTCTTATCGCGCAAAAAGAAGTGCTCTCGATCTTTATTAATGGCCAGCATAAGGATTTCTTTCTTGTGGTGATCCCCACCATGATCACGATTGTTGTGAGCGGGAATCGGTTATTTGCCAGCGTCGCTGAAAGGCTATGGCCAGTCGCGAGACGGGAATGGGTTTGGGGGAGGATCGCCGTTCTTCAGCTTCAACTGGCGTTCGTCTGGGCGGGGTCATTCGTGCTCTTGGTCGGCGTTCCTTCCTTTGTTGTCGGGAAGATGATCTTATTAGGATCAGGACATTTTTGGGTTGAAATATTTTTGACACTTATCATGAGTTATGTCTTTTTGGGTTTGGGGTTGTGGTCTCATGGGTTAAAACCGTTTCAGGGAATGGGTATTTTTGTTCTTCTGGCGATGGCCGGGGTTGTTTCTTTTCAGAAGCTTCCGTTGATGGCATCTCTGGAAGGGATGTGGCTCATCGCAGGATGGGTTGTGATCTGGATAATTATTTGGGGAAATCTTCTGACCCAGTGGCTGCGGTCAGAAAATAATTTATAAGAAAAGGAGGTGATTGATATGACGCCAGAAGGAGTCAAGAAATTATGTTCTGCGTTGGCTGTCTTGATGTTCGCGGCCGGAGGGTTAGGGTCGGTTGCATGTCTGCCGTATGCGTTGGGCAATGACATCGCGTGGGTGACAGCGACAGGAGTGTATTTTATCGCCGGTGCTGTGATGATGACGGGCGGTCTTGTGAGCGGGGTTCTTTTGATGAAAACCGAGTAAGATATGGAAGATACTCGTCCGTGCTGTTCTAGACGGCACGTGATGGGTTTCTGATGGTCAAGTGAGGAGAAAAATATGAGTATCGTTGAAGTGTCTAAATTACGGGTTGATTATGATGAGATCACGGCAGTACATGATCTTTCATTTTGTCTGGAGCGCGGGAAGATCTATGGCTTTGTTGGTCCCAATGGGGCGGGAAAGACGTCAACGATTAAGACATTGGCGGGGGTTCTGGAACCTACACAAGGAACGGTTCTGCTAAATGGATTCAATCTGGAAACAGAGCGTGAAAAAGCCTTAACACACGTGGGGTATATGCCTGATTTTTCTCCTGTTTATGAAAATTTGAAGGTTTGGGAATACCTGGATGTTTTTGCGGCGGCTTATGGGATGAAGTCCGAAGAGAGGGCGGGTCATGTTGAGAAATGGTTGGCGAAGAGTGATCTCACCGGAAAGAAAGAGTCATTCATTAAAGGATTATCAC
>JADGCU010000061.1:7264-8656 GCA_015228785.1 Candidatus Omnitrophota bacterium | reverse complement strand
AACGCCCAATATTTATTCAGCCAATACCCAACCATGCCCGCGCATGTAAAAGAAATCCCTTTGGATACGCTGAAGGAAAAAAAATGTATTAGCCAAAAATAAATACCAAAATCTGTGGCGCCGAGAAAAGTCCCGGCGATTATAAATCGAATGATCTCTTTTCTGGCATTTGAATCAATATTCATGCACGCCTCCCTGTCTAACCGGGGAATACGGGGACGGTGGGAGCATTGTATGGGAAGCTTTTTCTTCGTACATCAATCTATCTGATCTCCTAAGGAGCTCTTCAATAGACTGGTGCTTCTCAGGATTATAGTAAATGATCCCCAGGCTAAACGTCAGCTTATGCATAGGGTCAATGTTATATTTTGCCTTTTTCAAATTACCCTTCATTCGATTGCGCAAGGCATCCAGATTCTCAAACTTAGCCTCCAACGCCAATATGGCAAACTCATCGCCTCCCACACGCCCAATAACATCTGAACTGCGAAATGTCTTTTTAAGGACATTTCCAGCTGTTACAAGTGCCCGATCGCCTTCTTCATGACCATATCTATCGTTGATCAGTTTCATATTGTCCAGATCCGCATAAATTAATACAAGCCCTCGCTGAGTGCGATCTGATAATTTCAAGAGATGATCTGCATATGTCATAAATCCTCTACGGTTATACAAACCCGTAAGAACATCGAAGTTCGCAAGCTCCCGCATCTTCCCTTCAGCATTCTTTAGCTTGTTAAATTGCCTGACCATCGGCGTGTAAAAGAACGCATAAATCACTGGAGATAAGAACACAATAAGCAGAACTGAAACAATCAGAGGCATGTCTCTCTCATGAAGATTCGGAAACCACAGGAACATATACTTTATCAATAATCCACACGCCAATATCGAACACGCTAATACCAAAAAGAGTCTGAGCGGCGTGTACTTCTTGTCAAAATTATCCAGTTTGATCTTCTCCCCGCAGTGGCTTTCCGTAGCCTCCATTGTACGATCGGGGCGAGATGGCGGCGGAGTGACGCATTCTTCTGATTCGGCCAAAGCAGATACCTGCTCCGGACTTTCAATAAATGATCCCATGCGGTCCTCAATTTTTGAGGCGCGCGTCTCGATCCTGCATCTGGATAAAAGCGGCGAGACTTTCATCTTAAAACACTTCAAGATATCAATTCTCATAAAACCATATCCTTTAGCAAAAATGCCATAAAATTAGGGACGAATGGCGATTTCTCATCATCACCATCCGGCAACCTTAATTCGCATTATTGCGTTGTAACAACAGTTGTCGTTGTGGTTGTACTTGTCACTTTCGGCGAATACATCGTAATGGAATGTGCCTGCTGTTTCCCTTCTTTCACCACAAATTCAACCCTCACGACATCACCCGGC
>JADGCU010000061.1:3262-7254 GCA_015228785.1 Candidatus Omnitrophota bacterium | reverse complement strand
TAATTGAACAGGCTGAGCACTTGGGCTCTTCATAACAATGATCTTTTCCGGTTCAAAAACGAAATACGCCAAACGATTCTCGCCTTCTTCGCCTGCCTGCGGTCTCTGCGCCAAGGTAAATGTTCCTGCTGCATCGACAGCCATAATCTCACCGTAGGCTTCCTGAAAATCAGACACGGCCCGAGGATCAGCTGTGATCTTTTGGACGATCTTGTCTTCTTGCCCCTTAATCACATCAATAATGACATGCTGCCCTGGCAGCAAATCCGCGATCGTAAGAAACTTCTTATCCAGGGGGGCTTTGACGCGCGTCTCATGTTCAGTAATTCTGTACTCCGTGATTTCCCCATTCTTTGGTGATACATCGGCCTCAAGTTGCAACTTGCCAAGCTTAAGATCCACCCAAGTGACTTCTCCTGAAACATGACGCACATCCGCTATTTCAGAAGCTCTCACAGAAAACCCACTGAACAACACCGCGATCGTAACAGCGGCAATCACTTTCAAATAATTCATATTCATACAGCACATCCTTTTCTTGTTTTTATCTCCAGTAACCATCTCTCTTAAGAAGGCACGGTTATTCTTAAAATTTAATATTAACCTGTCCTTCACCCTTATCTTGCGCCTCATCCACTTTCTTTTTGGTTTCCGCAGCTTCCTTGTCAGCCAACTCTTCTGCTCTTATTTCTTTATTCTCTTTATTATTAAACTCATCTCGATTGTGATTAAATCTTGCCTTTTCGCTTGCCGTCACCTTAGATTTTGACCCCCTATTGCTTTGCTTACAACTCACAAGAGGTGCCGCCATCAACAAGACAGCCATTACAATTATTAACTTGTTCTTCATTTCTTTCTCCTTTCTTTCTATAACAACAACTGCCATCATTCAAACTTCATTCTTTAATGCCCAAAAGAACAGAAAGGCCTTCGCCCTCATAGCCAAAGGCCTCTCTTTAAAAAGAAGAAAGGTTGATCCCTCTACCTCCTGGTAACTTTCTTCTTACTCTGAAAATTTTCGTACAGCCAAAGCGAACAAAATTTAAATCTCTTCGCTCAATTATTTGACAGCTTGCCTAACTGTATCAGCCACATTACGACCTGCTGTTTTTAGATCTTGCCCAACATCCTGGACCGCTGCCTTAACATCCTTTTCTGTGTTTTTAAATAATGGACGGTTTTCAGCAATAGCCCAAACAAGAAAGCCCACAAGCAAGACTATTAAAACACCCGTGGGGCCATACCCCCATGGCCGACTATAAGGCCATGCAGGAAAGGATCCGGCAAGAACAATGATCAATATAAGTAACAAAAAAGTTTCTATAGACATGAAAACTATCCCGTCATTTTTCCATCATCTCCCTTAAAAGGAAATGACAAGGTTCGCCCTATTGGGCGACCTTTTAATAGTTGAAAGACAACCGCTTATCCTGATTTCCTAGAGTAACTTGCGCGAACTGTTCCTGAATTTCATGAGATGATCTTAATTTTGTAATTCTCATGTCAGACTGATTGAATTTAACCGTACAGCCCGTTTGATCCTTAATAATTCTTTCAAGCGCCACCAAAGTAGTATTCTTGGGATTAAATTTGACTTGTTTGATGTTCTTGAGATCCAAAGAACTTTTCGATGTTGCGGGAAGATAAATTGTCCCATTGCTAAAATCAACAGCGTAAGCAATGATTCCCGGGATCAAAAAGAAGAAAAGTCCAATTCCATCTAAAACAGCGATTCCCACGTCAATATGTCCGCCCCTTTGTCCTCTGCGTTCTGGATACATAAGAGTCCCACAGCCAGAAGCCTGAACCACCAACACAGCACACACAAAAACTTGTAACACCTTCATTAAATTCTTTTCCATAATTCCCCCCTTTTTAGTGATATATCCCGCCTACTGCCCCTCTAGGTAGATTTTACATTTGTTATTCTAGGGGAAAGACGAAATGAAACAATTGAACCAGGGTATAACACGACAGTGGGTGTTTAGCGACGAGGAATTCCAGGAAGAAAAAATTCCAGCTTTAAAGAATGACCAATACTCCTGGCCATGATCAATCTTAATTATTTAAAGACACCTTGAAAGGAAACTTATAATTCCCCTGGCTGGTTTTGTAAGCGATAAATAAATCATCAAGATTCTTTTCAGAAATGGGTGTAATTTCTGCGACCCCTTCCAAATACCCTTCTGAAATATTTCCTATAATATTGGCATGACCTTCTGGCCCTTCTAAAAGCAATGATTTAATAACGACTCCTTTCCTACTCACAACCAGCAACCCCTTAACCTCAGAAAAGAGATTTAACGGCAGAAATCCTGACGTCGATCTGGAATCATCGATCCGGACTTTATGAAGTTGAAACTTAACTTGCTCTTTATCAATGTTGCCATCTAAGCTTCCCGCTGCTTTGAATGAAAACGTTTCTCCTATCAAACCAAGATCGGCGCGATGAATCTCCATCTTCAATTGCCCGGTCAACCCCAAGCTCGCATTGATTTCCCCGCCAAACATTTGAGCTTGTCCATAAATACCTGCATGAAGAAAACCAACGTGAGCCCGCACCTGTTTTAACATTAACATTTCTGGTGCTTTAATAACGACAACACGAGTTTCTTTTCTCAAGATCACCTGATCCGCTCCAACCGAAAAGAATATACCCTTTTTAAACCCCTGAACCTCCATCGAATAGCCATATGGAACAAGATAATTAGACGCAATCTTCTCAATCAGCTCCTGGGTCAAAACGACCTGCCAAGCGCTAAATGCAACAAAAACCACCACACACATGAAAATCAGAACATTTTTCATTTTTTCTGGAAATATGAAACAACTAATCGCAGGTTAAAAATGTCAGGGCTTTCGAATTTTCGGCTCATCTCGAGAGAACGCAGGCTTACAGGGTAGCTCCCTTTTTCAATAAGATAAAGCAGGTTCACAGCCTCATTAATATCCAGATCATTAACAACTAATTCTGCGTCTTGCCGGGAAATATCCAAAAACGACTTTTGTTCGATATTCTTTACTGACTGCAGTTTACTCGAGATGCTCAAGCTGGAAAGCAATTCGCCGATCATCGCGGAAACACCCCTGTTCTCACCCTTGGCCGACTTCTCAATACGAAGGATCCTCTCCTGCATCACCTGATAATCCTTGGCCATAACGATGATCTCTTGCTCCTGCATTTTCAGCTGCTGATAACTAGCTCGATAATGTTGCGTCAAAATGAATAAAGTGAGGACTGCCCCAGCTAACCCCAAAACCGCCGCCACAGCTAAATAATGTATTTTTTTCATATTGATTTCTTATATTCAGCCTTAATACAAAACAAGAACTGCCCGTCTGGAGATTTTCTAGATTCCAACTCTGCCGAATGATCAACATAGACTTCTATCTTATTTTTTAAGCCTTCCACCTCAATCAACGCGAGACAACTGCCTTTAACTTCTAAATACTTTTCATCGAGTTTAAGACTTTCTATGTGTAAACTACCCAAGTCGATCCCAGAAACAAAACGCAAAAGTTCAAGCCCACCAGTATCAGGCATATAATCATTTTTATCTTTAACCTGTTTAAACTTTGCCTGTAATTGGTAATACTCACCCACCGCCTTAGATCCGGGGAATAAAGCCGTATAAACCTTGGAAATAGCACTCTGATAAGCACTGTTGTTGATCTTCAGGCTTCGAATTTCAAAAAGCAGAGATGCGCACATTAACAACAAAAAGACGATAGTTAAGGCATATACCAATAAAATCTTTTGTTTGATCTCAGGCTTATTCTGCGCTCCCAGAAACTCCCTGCTCATTAAGTTAACAACGGGATCATTGCAAACTGTCTTGGCTGCCGAGTTCCTTTCATTCGAAGAAGGCTCAACGCCTCCCGCATAACTCCCCAGAATAAAATCCAACGACGTAACAGCTGATGCGATAACGCCACTATCTTTCAATGCCTGCAGCATTCTAACCAATTTATCTTTCTCAATAAATATAAGC
>JADGCU010000061.1:0-3247 GCA_015228785.1 Candidatus Omnitrophota bacterium | reverse complement strand
AAAATCGCTCTTTTCTGTTTTTTTGACCCTGAAATCGTAAACAATCTCATCGGCTTTTAAAAGAAGCATATTTTCCAATTCCAATGGCAATACACGTCGGATCTTGGATTTGTCTCCAAAAGGAAATTTTAATATCCGAAAACTCAAATCAGTCAAAGGTAGACTTACCAACCAACGATCTGTATTTCCCACGTCCTGATCCAAGATCAACGCCTTAAGATCATCGATGCCTTTTAATTCAAGTTTTTGCTTAAGTTCCAAAGATTTATTCTTGGATTCAATAAGATATAAAGAAACTTTATCTGCTTGTATGTCAATGACTGTGTATTTCATGCCTAGATTTCCCGCCAGGATTCAACAACCATCCGGTTCTCCATGTTTCTCACAATGGCACAAACCTCTTTATTAATATCTTTATAGCTGACTGTTATTTTTAGCTTTAAAAAACTACTCGTGACCGATATTTTCCCAATCAAGTCCACACCTGAATTACTGAATCCTGGGACCTTCACAATATCTGAAGTCCGAATGAACAGCGAAGAGACACGAAACGATCTTATTCGCTCTGCCATATCCTCAGTGATCTTGGGCGATAGAGACATCAAGACAGGAAGCCCCGCCGTATTGATATTGACCATAGCATCCCCAACAACCGTTACATATGGCTCCAGTAAAGCGAACTCTGGCCGGGTGATGCCAGAAGCAAGCAATATTTCATCCGTACTTTCAAGACGGAAGACCTGGACTCCGCTTTTTTTCTCTGATTGATCAAAAGTACCGCGCCTGATCCAAACCACAGTCTTTTCAGCAATATCTTCTGATAAATTTAAATACTTTAATAACCTCTTAAAATCCGCCAAGGCTTCTGTATCCTTAGCCCCAGAAGGAAAAACCAAACTGTTAAGATTAAATTTCCCCGATTCATCTTCAACCTTCAATACAAGGTCTTTTTCAAAAGGATACGGATTCTTGATAACGATCTCCTCAGGAAGACGAAGATCAGGATCATTACTGTTCATATTCTCTTTTAATACGGCTAACCCGGCCAACAACCCTGATCTGGCCATAGAATATGCTTTCGAAGAATCAGCAAAACTTGACAATAAAGACGTATGCGTCTGAACCGTATAAATAAACCCAACCGCCAAGGTAGTTATAATTCCTGCTATCGCCAAAACCGCGATCAGAACAAAGCCCTTGTTATTCACAAAGATATTTCCTTCATGGGTTCGATTATCATCGGAAAATTTATATCAACACCTTTAGATTGGCCCAATTTTAAATCCACCTCTATTAATCCCGCATCCCGTTTCTTGAGGCTGAACTCTTTGACATTCTCTAGCATCAATACGGAGACTTCCCCGGCACCTAAAACAGTAACCGTTTTATACACCTGAAACCCATCAGGGGCTTCCTTCACAAAATACTTTATATCTGCCCTAGCAGAGAACCCTGCTAAAAAAGATCTCAAGTGAACATCAGAAAAATCCTGACCATATATATTTTTAGACACGACGCTGATCTGATTTACGGCACTGGACCTTATCTCGCGCCTTAACCCGTCCAGAAACCGCCTTGCTTCCAGAGTCCTTCTGCTGTAACTGCCTGATTCCCTGGCTGACTTTTCGATGACAAAGAATGTGGTGTAACACAAGCTTAAGATCAAGGACGACACGGCCACCGCTGTCAAAACTTCAAGCAAAGTAAATCCACGTTTCTTTGTCCCGGATTTTGCAGTAGACAAAATCCGCCCGAACGGCAAACATTCGCAACACGTTGCGAATGTTTGGGACAACCCCGCGCCTCCGGCGCGGCCAAAGGCAAATTTTGCTTTTCTATCTACCTCGAATTGTCGACGAGAGGAAAAGTGGAATGCAAAATTTGGGTTAGTACTCAACGCGCGGTTAATAAAAAGCCTAAGTCTTTTTATAAGTTTAGAATTTCTTTTCATTGATCACATCACTTCCAGCGCCTACTAAGACATATTCACTCAAAATAAACTCTTCTCTCGATCCAGAAATCTTCATCGTTAATACCTTAACACCCTGATAAGGCGCACCAACGATCTGTGCCTCATAAGAATAATCGCGAAACGGCTCAGACAACAGCCCCTGATAAGGCGCCGCATTCTTTTTGATTAATTCAAAGATGTTTCCAGCCATGGCTTGCAGCTCATCGCGCTGTTTCCAGCTTGAAATAACTTTTAAATGGTAATTCACAACCGAAACAACAGACATCAAGAGACCCGCGCAAATGGCCAGCGCTAGAAAGACCTCAAGAAGGCTGAACCCTTTATTATTAAACCCAAATTTTGCATTCCACACTCCTTCTCGTCGACAATCCGAAGCAAATGGAAATGCAAAATTTGCCTTCGGCCGCGCCGGAGGCGCGGGGTAATCCCAAACATTCGCAACATGTTGCGAATGTTTGCCCTTCGGGCGGATTTTGTCTACTGCAAAATCCGGGTTAAATCTCATAAACCACCGCTTTGGCGCTGACCGGATTAAAGTCCACTTTCGCCCCACTGTTCTTATCATTGAACTGGATCATCACTGGCTGCTGAATGCCCCATTGTGAAACAGCAATCACGGCCTCTCCTGTTGTGACTTCCCCGTTCAACAACCCAACTTTATTGATCTTAGAGAAAATCATTTTCTTGTCCCTGCCTGAATCTCTAAAACTTATAGTCTTCGTTCCCACATCAACGATCAGAATATTCTCCTTCTTACTCATTAATGCCTTATCATTAACATACACTATAAGATCCGACATTTTTTGAGCCTGGCTCAAGGCGCTGGACGTCGTGTCATTATTAAACATGGGAAAAACAATCACGCAAAATATCGAAATAATGAACAACACCAGCATCAGCTCTAAGAAGGAAAAGCCTTTGCTAGAATTGCCCAAGAAACAATATGCTTTCATCTTACGTTCAATCATTCCTGAATTTCCCAATTAGTAATATCCTTGCCATTTTTCTCTCCGCCCGCTTTCCCATCACCGCCATAACTGATGAGATCATAATCACCATGACTCCCCGGACAGATGTAAATATACGGATTGTGCCAAGGGTCGTTGGGAACCTTATTCTTGTCTAAATATCCATCCTCACGATAATTTTCAGGGATCTTTCCAGTCCCCGGTTTCTCAATTAATGCAGCCAGGCCCTGTTCTGTCTCTGGATAAAACCCGGTATCCAATTTATAAAGATTCAAAGCTGTCTCAAAATTCTTGATCTGCATCTTTG
>JADGCU010000001.1:86854-110426 GCA_015228785.1 Candidatus Omnitrophota bacterium | reverse complement strand
CTGAAACATTCTCCGGACTTGCTGGCATTGGAGATCTCGCCACAACGTGTTTCAGTCCTAATAGCCGCAATCGTTCTCTGGGGAGCGAATTGGGCAAGGGGCGTTCCTTGAAGAAGATATTGGCGTCTATGGATGCGGTGGCTGAGGGGGTTGTCACGGCCAAATCCGTCCATGACCTTGCGCGCAAGCTTCATATTGATATGCCCATAACCCGGGCTGTTTACGAAATCCTTTACTCAAAGAAGTCTCCGCGTAAAGCTGTGGCAGATCTTATGAAGAGATCTCTTAAAAAAGAGTAATAATTTATTGTTTTCATTAAGTACTAATTTCTGTATAATATCGCCGAATATTTTTTGATTTTATTATTACGGGGCGTAGCGCAGTTGGCTAGCGCACTTGAATGGGGTTCAAGAGGTCCAGGGTTCAAATCCCTGCGCTCCGATATATATTATGTTCACCAATTCTAGGAGATCATATGGACCCGAGGCCATCAGGTGTTGAACGTCGTGAATTCGCGAGGATCAAAAAACACTTCGTCATAAGATTCGTTCAAAAGAACAATCTTACCGTGAAGTATGAAGTTTCTCAGGTTGAAAATATCTCCAGAGGTGGAATGTCGTTTTCATCAGGCATTACTTTTACGCCGGATGCGGAACTTCTTATTGAGTTAAGAACCCCCTATATGTCAGAGACCGTTCATCTTGTCGGTGTTGTTCTGGAGAGCAAGGACAAGATCCCGGGTATCCTTTATCAAAATCGTATCAAATTCAAGGATTTAACTCCTGGGGCCAAAGACATCCTGGATAAGATCGAAAAATATAATATAAAAGGTGCGTAACGATGAAACGAGTGACTCTTGGCATCATAGGCCTGGGTGTTGTTGGGCAAGGGGTAGCAAAACTGATCAAGTCCCGTCATTCTTTTGTTTTACAAAAGTTTGGCGTTGATTTACAGCTTAAGACCATCTGCGACCTTCGTGTTGATCCTTCATTTTTGAAGTCTCTTGGAAAAGTCATTTATACAAAGAATTTCAACGACATCCTCAAGGATCCAGAAATTGATGTTGTCGTTGAGCTGATCGGTGGCCATCATCCTGCCTTTGAGATCATTACAGGCGCCTTAGAGAACGGCAAGCATGTGGTCACAGCTAATAAAGCTGTTATTTCCAACTATGGCCAGGAGCTTTTCAGCCTTGCTCATAAGATGGAAAGAAGTATTTATTTTGAGACAGCTGTTCTTGCAGGTGTTCCGATCATTAAGACCTTAACGGAAGGCATTGCGGGTAATCAATATAACGGGCTCTATGGCATTGTGAACGGGACCTGTAATTATATCCTTAGTGAAATGGAGACCAATAAGATCTCCTTTGAAGAAGCCGTCAAGCTTGCGCAGCAAAAAGGTTACGCCGAGAGTGATCCGACCCTTGATATCAACGGAATGGATTCTGCGCATAAGCTCGCTATCCTCATTTCTCTTGCTATGGGAAAATTTCTTAAAGTGAAGGATATTCATACCGAGGGCATTACGCATATTTCCAAAGAAGATCTTTATTATGCTGAGGAAATGGGGCTTACGATCAAGCTTTTGGCTATTGCCAAAAAGATTGATGGCAAAATCGAGGCGCGTGTTCACCCGACGCTCATTTCTCGCAAACATCCTTTGGCTTCAGTCAAAGGTGTTTATAATGCGGTTCTTCTGGAGGCCGATGCCTTGGGAGATGTCCTGTTGGTGGGACAGGGAGCGGGGCAGATGGCGGCTGCTTCGGGTGTTTTCAGTGATCTTATCAACCTGGGAGTTGATAACGCCGAAGGAGATCGCACGTGGATCGGAGACAATCCGAATGAGATCGAGAAACTTGGTCTTCGTTCCATGGATGATATTGATACAGAATTTTACGTAAGATTCATGGTTCTAGATAAACCCGGCGTGCTTTCCAAGATCACAGGGATCCTGGGAGAGCATGCTATCAGCATTGCCTCTGTCACTCAAAAAGTTGTGAATAAGAATTCCGCTGTACCTCTTGTGATGTTGACGCATGCTGCAAAAGAATCCGCTGTGCGCAAGGCCCTTAAGAAGATCAGTCAGATGAAAGAGATCAAGGCCAAGCCCGTTGCGATCAGAATGCAAGAGCTGTAGAAAAGAGCTATTTCATGTATCAAGGGCTTATCCACCGTTATCGTTCGTACCTTCCTGTAACGGATAAAACACCGATCATCAGTCTTTGTGAGGGCAATACGCCGCTCATTTATTCGTGTCGTCTTTCTGAAAAGACGGGACTTAAAGTTTATTTAAAATATGAAGGTCTGAATCCAACAGGTTCTTTCAAGGATCGCGGCATGACCATGGCGATCTCGAAGGCTGCAGAGAAGGGTGCCAAGGTTGTGGCCTGTGCGTCTACGGGAAATACCTCAGCATCCGCCGCAGCTTACGCAACGCGTGCTGGCATGAAATGCTGTGTCCTTATTCCTAACGGTAATATTGCCATGGGTAAGCTTGCCCAGGCCATGATCCATGGGGCACAGGTTCTGGCTGTTGAAGGAAATTTTGATGATGCCTTGAATCTTGTTCGTGAGGTGACAGAGAAATATCCTGTGGAGCTTGTCAATTCCATCAATCCTTTCCGCATAGAGGGTCAGAAGACCGCTGCCTTTGAGATTGTTGATGATTTGGGAACAGCGCCCATGTTTCATGCTATTCCCGTTGGAAACGCGGGCAATATTACGGCCTACTGGAAAGGTTATAGAGAATATCAGGGCGCAGGAAAAACCAAGACTCTTCCCAATATGCTTGGATTCCAGGCAGCTGGCTCTGCTCCGATCGTCCTTAACCGCATTGTTGAAAAGCCAGAAACGATCGCAACCGCGATCAAAATTGGAAATCCCGCCAGTTGGCAATTAGCGGTAGCGGCCCGTGATGAATCTAAAGGCCTTATTGACATGGTGACGGATGAAGAGATTTTGAAAGCCTATCAACTTCTGGCTAATGGGGACGGTGTTTTTTGTGAACCCGCCTCAGCCGCTTCTGTTGCGGGCATCTTAAAATTGTCCCAACAAGGATATTTCAAGAATTTTAAGGGTGAGACGGTTGTCTGTACGCTCACGGGTCATGGCCTCAAAGATCCTACCAATGCGATGAAATGCGTCAAGGAGCCTACGGTCGTCAAGGCTGATATCAAGGCTATTCTCAAAGAAATTGGATTCTAACCCGGAGGCACTATGAATAATGGCCTCAAGGGAAAGAAGATCCTGATCACCAGCGGCCCGACTAGTGTGGCCATCGATGAGATGCGTGTCATTACCAACCGATCAACAGGAGAGATGGGAAGATTGATCGCAAATGCGTGTATGGCGCAGGGCGCGAGGGTCACTCTTGTGGAGGGAGCGGCCACAACGACTGTTCCTCTTGTTAAAGGAAGTAAAGTTGTTAAGTTTTTCTTGTTTGATGAACTGGAGATGCTTTTTAAAGCGGAGCTCAAGAAGAAGCCAGACGTCGTGATCCATGCGGCTGCAGTCTCGGATTTCAGGCTTAAAAAAATATTTAAAGGAAAAGTCTCTTCTTGCGACCAAATAACATTAAATCTTGCGCCCACCAAGAAGCTGATTGGGCTGGTTAAGAAACTGGCTCCTCATGTGTTTTTAGTTGGCTTTAAGTTAGAAGTTTCTTTAGCCAAGGCTATTAAAGAAGCTGAAAGTCTGATGAAAGGGGCAGGTTGTGATCTGGTCATTGCTAACAGCTGTTCTTCTGAAGGATATCGTGCTTGTGTTGTGGATTGTAAAGGCTCGTCGAAGAAGACAGCGACAAACAAACAAGAGATCGTCAAATATCTAATAGAAGAAATTCATCTATGAAATACATTATTCTTGTTCCAGATGGCGTGGCCGATGAACCCGTTGCTGAACTTGGTGGTAAAACACCCCTTGAAGCCGCCAACACGCCACACATGGACCGCATGGCGCGTGAAGGTCTTTCAGGGTTGGTCAAGATCATTCCTGATGGTCTTCCGCCCGGGTCAGATATCGGGAATATGTCTGTTCTAGGATATGACCCAGCTAAAGGGTTCACAGGGCGTTCCCCTCTTGAAGCAGCAA
This sequence comes from Candidatus Omnitrophota bacterium, assembly GCA_015228785.1. GTDB lineage: Bacteria > Omnitrophota > Gorgyraeia > Zapsychrales > Fredricksoniimonadaceae > JAAYZZ01. The sequence continues at coordinate 106,338 of JADGCU010000001.1, read as the reverse complement.
ACCTTGGCATTAACTTGAAGGATGATGAACTGGCATTCCGCTGCAATTTGGTCACAGTCAAAAATAACACCATGATCGATTACAGCGCAGGTCACATCTCGATAGAAGATGCGGCAGGGATCATGGCGACTATTGCTGAAAAGCTCAATGACAACCAGGCTAAGTTTTATACAGGCAAGAGTTATCGCCATATTATGGTTTTAAAGACCAAAGAACTTGCTAAATTTCAGACGATCACATGTACGCCGCCTCATGACATTATGGACAAAAAGATCGATCAATACCTTCCCCAAGGCCTGGGGAGGGAGGTTCTTGAAGAGTATGTCAGGATGGCGAACCCTATTTTGGCTTCGCATCCGATAAACAAAGCAAGGATCGCTCGCGGGGAAGGACCAGCGAATATGCTTTGGTTTTGGGGACAGGGAGCGCGTCCCAAACTCGAGTTGTATAAAGACAAGTTTGGAATTTCAGGGTCTATTATTTCCGCCGTCGATCTTGTTAATGGGATCGGGCGACTGATCGGTCTTGATATTATTTCTGTTCCTGGTGCTACGGGCTATTATGATACGAATTATCAGGGTAAGGGGGATCATGCTGTTGCCTCTTTAAAAAACAAAGATTTCATCTACGTTCATGTTGAGGCCACAGATGAGGCAGGACATAATGGGGATGCTAAAGAAAAAGTCAGAGCCGTTGAGAATTTTGACAAATACGTTGTCGGCACCGTCCTTGAGGCCTTTAAGGGGCGTGATGATTTTAGGATTTTGGTCACCCCTGATCATCCAACTCCGATCATTAAAAGGACCCATACCCGCGCGCCAGTGCCCTTTGTCATGTTTGGAAAAAATATTGAACGAAATGGTGCGTCTGGATACAATGAGTCCTCCGCCGGACGTATTGGGATCATATTTGAGAGCGGAGAAGCTATGATAAAACAGTTTATGTCTTTAAAAGGATAGCGTTTTGATAAAAAGAACGATCATCACATTCTTATTTCTTTGTATAAATGGAATTGTTTTTGCTTCTCCCATGCCACCGTCACCTGAGTGTGAGGTAACGATCAAAATGGGAACGTGTTGGCAGGAAATGAAGACGCATCCTTTGTATGGGGATAGAAATGTCACAACGTGTTCAGCAGAAGTTCTTGAATTAAAAAGAACAATTAAGAACGGCTATGAAGGCCAAGAGTGCAGTTATACACCAGGGCAAATCATTATTGGGCTCTCGAATATAGCCTCTCCAGGAACGGTTCTTTCGGGTGTTCTTCAGCTTCTAGGGGATGAAGGCGGGGTTGGCTATGATTTTAGAATCCAAGACAAGGACGCTCGCAAATAAAGGAAAGGTATGAAGAAAAGGATCGTTGTTCAAAAGTACGGGGGGTCATCGGTCAAGGATGCGGATCGCATTAAGGCTGTTGCCCAAAGGATCTGTTCTTATAAAAACAGCAACACTGATATTGCTGTCGTTGTGTCTGCCATGGCAGATACAACCGATGATTTGATCGATCTTGCTGGCAAAATCGCGCAAAGCCCGACCGACCGGGAGATGGACCTTTTATTGGCTTCTGGCGAACAGATAAGTTCTGCCCTTTTAGCCATGGCTGTCCGTGAGTACGGTGTTGAGTCTGTGGCCTTAACGGGTTTTCAGGCTGGATTTGTGACCGATCAGGTTCATGGCAAAGCCCGTGTCCAACAGATCGATGGTAAAAGGATCAAACAGGCATTTAAAGAAGGCAAGGTAGTTATTGTCGCCGGATTCCAAGGCATGACCAAGGAAGGTGAAATTACAACACTTGGTCGTGGCGGCTCTGATTTATCTGCTGTGGCTCTTGCCAAGGCGATCAATGCGGATGTTTGCGAGATTTACACGGATGTTACGGGCATCTACACGACAGATCCCCGTAAAGTTCCTGAAGCTCAGAAACTTAAAGAAATCACTTTTGATGAAATGCTGGAAATGGCATCCTTAGGGGCTCAGGTTATGCAGCCCCGGTCTATTGAGGTCGCCAAAAGATTTAATATTCCGCTTCATGTACGGTCAAGTTATTCTAAGGAGGAAGGGACCATGATTGTCAAGTCAACTCAAAAGATCGAAGATATCGCCGTAAGAGGCGTAACCAGCAATAAAAATGAAGCCAAGATCACCATTTGTGCTGTTCCTGATAAGCCTGGCGTTTCTGCTCAAATTTTTAATGCCATCGCCAAGGCCGGTGTTAATGTTGATGTGATCGTTCAGAATGTCAGTCACACCAAGAAAACAGATATTTCTTTTACGGTTCCCAAGGCTGATGTTGTTAAAGGCTTAAAAGCTTCCCAGGATATTGCCAGGAAGCTCGACGCAGGAGACGTTTTAGAAGACAGGAACATTGCCCGCGTTTCCATTGTCGGTAGCGGCATGCGCTCCCATCATGGCATTGCGGCAAAGATGTTTGATGCGCTTGCGAAGGCCTCGATCAATATAAAAATGATCGCGACATCTGAAATCAGTATTTCGTGTATCATTGATCTTGATAAAGCGGATCAGGCGGTAAGCGTTCTTCATAAGGCGTTTGAATTAGAAAAAAGGTAAGACGTAAGAAGTTAGACGTAAGACGTCTTACGTCCAACGTTTCACGTCTAACGAGGGCATATGAATAAAATTCTTATCTACGATACAACGTTACGCGACGGCTCCCAGGCCGAAGGGGTGTCTTTTACGGTAGCTGACAAAAAGAAGATCGCCCTCAAGCTTGATGAGATCGGCGTTCATTATATTGAAGGTGGTTGGCCGGGGTCCAATCCCAAGGATAAAGAATTTTTCAAGCTCATGCAAAGCGTGAAATTGAACAACGCCAAACTTGCGGCTTTTTCATCAACGCGGCGCAAGGGGTTGAAGGCTTCGGAAGATCCCAATTACAAGGAACTTATTGATGCCAAAACACCCGTCGTCTGTATCTTTGGAAAATCCTGGGATCTTCACGTTATTGATGTTCTCAAGGCAACCCTTGAAGAAAACCTGGAGATCATCAGGGATTCTGTTTCTTTTCTTAAGAAGAAAGGCAAGGAAGTTGTTTACGATGCCGAGCATTTCTTCGATGGGTATAAGAACAATCCTGAATATGCTTTAAAGACACTCCAAGCGGCTGATGAGGCAGGAGCTGATTTTCTTGTTTTGTGTGATACCAACGGAGGAAGCCTTCCTGAGGAAGTATCTGGGATTATTGCTGAGATCAAAGACCACGTGAAGGCGTCCCTGGGAATCCATACCCATAATGACTGCGGACTTGGAGTGGCTAATTCCCTTTCTGCTGTTGAGGCGGGATGCGCTCAGGTTCAAGGAACATTTAACGGTTTTGGTGAGCGTTGCGGCAATGCGGACTTATCGATCATCATCGCTGTCCTTTCTTCAAAACTCGAGTATAAAACCATTCCTCAGAACAAGCTTAAAAGTCTGAAGGATACGGCCTATTACATCAGTGAGATCGCCAACTTGCCGATCCCTGACTTTCATGCTTTTACGGGGCATTCAGCCTTTGCCCATACAGCAGGTGTTCATATTGAGGCGATCTTGAAAAATTCGAAAGCCTATGAACATATTGATCCGAGCACTTTTGGCAATCACCGCCGTTTTATTACTTCCGAATTAGCTGGCAAGATGCCGCTTATTCAGAAGGCGCAGGAATTAGCGGTCAAGATTGATAAGAAATCACCAGAGGCCAAAGAGATCTTGAAGGCCCTCCAAAAGAAAGAGCTGGAAGGCTATCAATTTGAAGGCGCGGATGCGTCTTTTGAGCTTTTCATGAAGAAGCACTTAAAGAAGTATAAGCCCTTCTTCAAACTCGAAGGCTTTAGAGTTCATACGGAAAAGAAGGCAGACGGCAGTGCCTGGGCTGAGGCCACGATCCACATTGAAGTAAAGGGGGAGAAGCGATTTAGCGCATCAGACAGTGTTGGTCCGGTCGATGCTCTTGATAAAGCGCTTCGTAAGGCCCTGATCAAATCATACCCGTCTCTGGAACATATGCATTTGACGGATTTTAAAGTGCGCGTGCTGGATACCAAGGACGGCACATCGGCCAAGGTCCGGGTTCTTATCGAGTCGCAGGATGAGCATGATGCGTGGACAACGGTTGGGGTTCATGAGAATATCATCGAGGCATCGTGGGAAGCCTTGGTCGATAGCGTAGAATATAAATTATTAAAGGATTCGAAAAAATAGGTCACCGGTTGATCCACAGCCATTACTTTAGATCTTCGTTTGTTGACGGTTAATGGGTGACTATTGGTTTAAAATATGCTAGAGATCAATTCACGCTATAATCCTAAAGAAGTTGAAGAAAAACGTCTCAAGTTATGGGATAAGATGAAGCCTTTCCACGCGACAGCCAAGAAGTCGCCAAAAGGTGCTTTTACCATCATGATCCCGCCTCCGAATGTGACGGGCGTCCTTCATATGGGACATGCCCTCAATAATACCCTTCAGGATATTCTGACCCGCTATAAACGTATGAAAGGGTTTGATGCTCTCTGGATGCCAGGAACAGATCATGCGGGGATCGCGACACAGAATGTGGTCGAGAAACAGATCGCCAAAGATGGCCTGACACGCGACTCTTTGGGGCGTGAAAAGTTTATGGAACGCCTCTGGGAGTGGAAAAAGCAGAACGGGGATACGATTATTAATCAGCTTCACAAGCTGGGTTCATCTTGTGACTGGGATCGTACACGTTTTACAATGGACGACAATTATTCCGAGGCCGTCAAAGAAGTCTTTGTTGAACTGTATAAGCGCGGCTTGATTTATCAAGGCAATTACATTATCAACTGGTGCACACGTTGCGAAACCGCGCTTTCTGATGAGGAAGCTGAGCACAAAGACAATAATGGAAATCTCTGGCATATTAAATATTTGTTCAAAGATAATCCGGAAGAATTTGTGGTCGTGGCCACGACACGTCCTGAAACCATGTTGGGGGACACAGCGGTTGCGGTCAATCCTGCGGATGAACGCTACACGCATCTCGTTGGAAAAACATTGATCCTGCCTTTAGTGAACCGTGAGATCAAAATTATCGCAGATGACATGGTGGATCGGGAGTTCGGTTCTGGAGCGGTGAAAGTCACGCCAGCCCATGATCCCAATGACTTTGCAACAGCCCGCCGGCACAATCTTGAATTCATCAACATCATGCATCCTAATGGGCTCCTTAACAAGAATGCTGGGGCGTTTGATGGATTGGATCGTTTTGAGGCACGCAAAAGAATAGTTCAGGCGCTTAAGGAGAAGGGATTGCTTCTTAAGATCGATTCTCATGCCCATGCCATCCGTCGGTGCTATCGGTGTGATACGGTTGTTGAGCCCTATCTTTCCAAGCAATGGTTTGTCAAAATGAAGCCTCTGGCCGATAAGGCACACGCAGCCTTCAAAATGGGCAAACCCCGTATCCAGCCCAAACGCTGGGAAAAGGTTTACGAAAACTGGCTTGTTGATATCCGCGACTGGTGTATTTCCCGGCAGATCTGGTGGGGCCATCGTATTCCGGTCTGGTATGACACGGAAGGAAACCCTTTTGTTGCCAAGAATGAGGAAGAAGCTAAAGCGCAGGCTAAAGCCAAGCATGGCAAGGATGTTCCGCTTAAACAAGACCCTGATGTATTAGATACCTGGTTCTCGTCATGGCTTTGGCCCTTTGCTACTTTAGGATGGCCGAAAGAGAATGGAGATCTTAAATATTTTTATCCAACCGCAACGCTCTTTACAGCCCCTGAGATCATTTTCTTCTGGGTAGCACGTATGGTCATGGCTGGCATTGAGTTTATGGGAGAAGTTCCTTTTGAGGATGTTGTTCTTCACGGCACGGTCAGAGATGCCAAAGGCCGTAAGATGTCAAAATCCTTAGGAAACGCCATTGATCCTCTCGAAATTATTGAAGAATACGGGGCTGACGCTCTTCGATTCAGCATGATCCTGAATTCCGGTCAGGATATTTATATTTCAAAAGATAAATTTGAAATTGGCCGAAATTTCGCGAATAAGCTATGGAATGCTTCGCGTTTGGTCATGATGAATACATCCCCTGAAAATCGTAAAGCTGATTGGAATGCGCTCCATGTCATTGATTTGGATATTACATCGCGCTGGATCCTGTCTCGCTATCAAGTAGCGTTGACGGAAGTCTCCAAGGCGATCGAGCAATACCGTTATTCAGAGGGGATCAATATTCTTTACGATTTCTTCTGGTCTACCTATTGCGACTGGTATCTGGAAATGATCAAGGGAAAATTTGCTGACCCCGCGACTCAGCAAGTAGCATCGCTCGTATTGCGCGGTGTTCTCAAGATGCTTCATCCCTTTGTTCCGTTTGTGACGGAAGAGATATATTCACAATTTAAAGATCAGGAGATCATTTTAACAACCGAGCCGTGGCCTGTTGTGGAAGACGAGTGGCGTGATAAAGAGGCGGACATGGCTGTTGGGGCTCTCATCGATATCACGACAGGAATTCGGAATATTCGGGCCCAATGGAATATTAAGCCTCAAGATGAGGTGGATTGCTCTTTCTTTGCTCCTTCTGAGAAGGGGCTCGCACTTCTTAAAGCTAATGCGGATATTATTAAGAAACTTGTCCGCCTGGGCACCCTGTCTTTCGAAATCAAGGAACGTTCTGTCAAGAACGCTGCAAGCGGCATCGCGGGCGAGATCCGTTATTTTATTCCCCTGGGAGGGTTGATTGATCTTGATAAAGAAAAGATCCGCCTTCAGGAGCTCATCACCCAGCAGGAGAAAACAGCATCCTCGATCGATGCGCGACTATCCAATGAAGGATTTGTGAAAAAAGCCCCGCCTGATGTAATTGACAAAGAACGAGCGCGTATGGATGATCTGCGGGCAAAGAATTCAGATCTTAAGAAAGCCCTTGCGAGTCTTGTCTAAGTTTTTACCTTCTTACTTGTTATCATATTTATTCTGATCTATATTAAAAGAAACAACTCTTTAGCGGAGATCTATGGGACAAAAGAGCGTAATTATAATTCTTGCACTTCTTTGGGCAAATCCTGTTTTGGCTCAGATTTATAAAGATAAATATGATGTTTCTGTGGCCCCCATGGAACGTGCGATTGAGCATTCTGATAAAGAATTCGGTGACGTCCCTATTGCGGGAGCGATCGAGGATGATAAGCCCATTGCCCAACGCTATGAAGAAAATGTAGGCGTTATGGATCAAGTAACAGACAAACACTTCATTGTTGCTGTAGACAATAAAATCCCCGATAAGGACGAAACTAATCCGTAAAGTTTTCCCATGAATCTTCTTCACGTTCGAAAAGTCGCCCAAGAATTAAATATCAAAGAGCCTCAAATCCAGGCAGTGGTCTCCCTTTTAAATGAGGGGTCAACCGTTCCTTTTATTGCCCGCTACCGCAAAGAAGTGACAGGGACCCTTGATGAGGTTGCCATTACATCGATCCGTGACCGGATGCATCAGCTCGATGAGCTCGATAAACGCCGTGCTGTCATTCTCGAATCTATTGAGAAACAGGGAAAGCTTACGCCTGAGCTCAAAGCCAAAATTGAAAAATCCTTAACCATGACCGAGCTTGAGGACCTGTATCTTCCTTACAAGCCTAAACGTCGTACACGCGGCATGATCGCTAAAGAAAAGGGTCTTGAGCCCTTAGCTTTAGAGATCTTTAAACAGGATCCTGGATTTAATCCCAAAGAGGCGGCTCAGCGCTACGTTGATGCTGAGAAAGATTTGAAGGATATCGAGACTGTCCTGGCGGGGGCAAGAGACATTATTGCTGAATGGATTAATGAACATGCGGAAGCACGCGCTAAGATTCGAGAGCTTTTCCTTAGTAAAGGCCAGTTCCACTCAAAGGTTATCAAGGGCAAGGAAGAAGAGGGGATCAAGTTTAAAGATTATTTTGACTGGCACGAGGCTGTTGCGACGGCCCCATCTCATCGGATCCTTGCTGCCCGTCGCGGAGAAAAGGAACAATTTCTTTTGCTTCGTGTTGTTGTGTCTGAGGATGAGGCCCTGAAGATTCTCCAGGCAGGCTTCGTTAGGAATAACCGAAGTGAGGCAGCTTACCAGGTCATGCTCTCAATTGAGGATGGATACAAGCGGCTCATGGCGCCTTCGATTGAGAATGAAGTTCGCCTGATCACCAAAGAGAAGGCTGATGTTGAGGCGATTAAGACGTTTCAAACAAATTTACGACAGCTTTTAATGGCGCCCCCATTAGGTCCTAAGAAAGTCATGGCCATTGATCCGGGTCAACGGACAGGGTGCAAGATAGCCATTCTGAATGAACAAGGAAAATTCCTTGAGACACAGACTATTTATCTAACGCAAAGTGAATATAAGGAAATCGAGGCCGCAGAAGTTGTCCGCAGGCTTTCCAAAAAACATGAAACGTCAGTCGTTGCGATCGGCAACGGCACCGCATCTCGGGAAACAGAGGGTTTTATTCGTGGTCTCAAGATCCCCGAATTAAAGATCGTTATGGTTAATGAAAGCGGCGCCTCCTATTATTCAGCTTCTGATGTGGCCCGCCGGGAATTTCCGGACCTGGATGTTTCTGTTCGTGGCGCGATCTCCATTGGTCGTCGATTGCAAGACCCCCTTGCCGAGCTTGTTAAAGCAGATCCCAAGAATATTGGCGTGGGGCAATATCAGCACGATGTAGATCAGGGAAAATTAAAGCAGTCGCTCGATGATGTGACGATGAGCTGTGTGAACAAGGTGGGAGTTGATATTAATACAGCGAGCGCTGAGCTTCTCATGTATGTTTCCGGAGTGGGCCCTGCGCTTGCCAAGGGCATTGTTGACTTCCGTAATCAAAAGGGGCCGTTTAAAAAGAGAGATGAAGTCCATAATGTCCCGCGTTTTAGCGTGAAGGCCTATGAACAGGCAGCAGGTTTCTTGAGGATCATGGACGGGGAAGATCCTTTGGACGCAAGCGCTGTCCACCCTGAGAGTTACGATGTGGTTCATGCGTTCACAAAAGATCTCAACTGCACCGTTCGTGATCTCATTCAAAACGATAAAATCCGAAGCCAAGTTGATTTGAAGAAATATGTTACAGATCGAGTTGGCCTTCCGACCCTTAAAGACATTCTTAACGAGCTTTCAAAGCCCGGCCGAGATCCGCGTGCTCAGTTTGAATTCGTTGCTTTTAAAGACGGGATCAATACCATTGAAGATCTTCAAAAAGAAATGATCTTGCCAGGGGTTGTTACTAATCTTGCGGATTTTGGTGCATTTGTCGATCTGGGAGTTCATCATGATGGACTAATTCATATTAGCGAACTGTCTGATAAATTCGTTAAACATCCGGCAGATATTGTGAAGCTCCATCAAAAAGTCATGGTCAAGGTGTTAGAAGTTGATCTAAAGCGTCAACGGATCGCCTTGACTTTAAAACTAAAATAGCGTCTAAAGTAAATAACCCTGAATTTCCTTGAAAAAGAAGCATTCCAGCAGAAAATGATTGTAAGAAATTAATGTTTTTTCAAAGGCGCTCATGTCGTATGTAGTCCTTGCCCGTAAATATCGTCCCCAATCCTTTGATGATGTCATTGGACAAGAGGATGTCGTTTCCCAGTTACAGGGAGCCTTGAAAAGCGGGCGCCTGGGACATGCGTTTCTGTTCTGCGGTCCCCGTGGAACAGGCAAGACCACCTGCGCAAGGATTCTTGCCAAAGAACTGAATAAGATCAAAACCACATCAAGCGAAACTTTCGCGCTTGATTCTAATATGGATGTGATCGAGATCGATGGCGCTTCCAATCGCGGCATTGATGAAATCCGTACCCTTCGGGAAAATGTCCAATTTGTGCCCATGTCCGGGGCATATAAGATTTACATTATTGACGAAGTGCACATGCTCACAGAGCCAGCATTTAATGCTCTTTTAAAGACCCTGGAAGAGCCCCCAGCCCATGTAAAATTCATTTTCGCCACAACTGATCCAAGCAAATTACCACTTACGGTTACTTCTCGTTGCCAACGTTTTGCCTTTAAGCGCATTTCTCTTGAGGCTATTGTGAAACAGCTCGAAAGTATTTGTAAACAGGAGAAATTGAAGGCAGATGATGAGGCCTTATATGCGGTGGCCAAGGCTTCTCAGGGGAGCATGCGAGATGCGCTAAGCATTCTTGACCAGTTAAGCTCAACGTCTTCGGGGATTGTTTCTGTCAAAGATGTAAACAGCATGTTTGGATTTGTTGAGACCGAGCTTCTTTTTTCATTGACCTCAGCATTGATCGAAAAGAGCAGTGTCAAAGCGCTCGCGACCCTTGAGAATATTGTTAACTTGGGAAAAGATATCAAGCAGTTAACTCAGGATCTTGTTGAGTTCTATCGTCATTTGATGATCATGAAAGCAGGGGGAACTGATCTTCAAGGCTTGATTGATTATTCGAAATCCTACAAAGAAATGCTTTTTGCTCAATCTGCTCAGATTTCTATGAAAGATATCTTACGGACCATTGATGTCTTTATCGCGGCTCAAGATACAGCGCGGATCACGGAATCTCCGCGACTTGCCCTCGAGATAGCTTTTGCCAAAATTACAAGTTTGGGAGGAAACTCTCCAGAGCCTCAACCCAGTCTCGCGATTCCTCAATCTGCTTCTGGACCCAAGCCAACGTTTCCTAATGGGATTAATAATAAGAAGGGGTCTGTTATTATCGACCCAAATTCTTCCCCTGTGGTATCTTCAGAAAAAGGATGTACCACGCTTGAGGATATTAAGCGGGAGTGGACAGCCCTGACCTTTGCCGTATCGCAACAGAAGATGTCCGTAGGGACAAATCTTCAGGAGGGGATTCCTCTCAAGCTAGTGGGCAATAAGCTGACGGTTGCCTTTGCGCCAGGAAATGAATTTTTTAAAGAGTTCCTTGATAAAAAAGAACACTTGAAACTTATTGAGGATGTTTTCTTAAATCACATGAAAAGAGCTCTTGTGATTGATCTGACGATTGCAGAAAGATCTGAAAAGACTAGTTCACCCCAGGGCCTTAACGATGCTCTATCGATCTTTCAAGGCAAGGTTGTTAACGAATGGCATAACGGCCAGTGACCTTAGGACATCAAGGCAGGTTTAATTCTTATGGCATATCCACGGGTTATTGAGAATCTGATCGAAAATCTGATGAAGCTTCCTGGCGTTGGACGTCGGAGTGCTGAACGCATGGTCTTTTGGTTTCTGGATCATACAACGGAAGAAGCCCAGCGCATGGCCGAGAGCATTACGGAGTTAAAAGAAAGATTACGTTTTTGTCGATCTTGCAATAATTTCACCGAGACAGATATCTGCCCGATCTGCACAGACCAAACGCGTGATACAAAAACGGTTTGTATTGTTGAAAACCCCAAAGATGCGGCTGCGATCGAAAAGACAGGGCATTTCAAAGGGCTTTATTTTGTATTATTGGGAACAGTTATCCCCTCAGAAGGACAGGGCCTGGAAGACCTGAATCTTCACAAGCTTATTAAAAAGATAATGGATGAAAACATCGAAGAAGTAGTCATTGCTACTGATGCGGATATGGAAGGGGAATTAACAGCTCTTCACCTGATAAAGATCCTCCAGCCTCTTGGCGTACGGGTATCCCGGATTGGTGTGGGCCTTCCGGCCGGTGGTTCCGTCGAATTTGCCGATATGTCGACGTTGACCATGTCTTTAAAATCAAGGCGTGATGTGCCTAATACATTGCCTCAGCCCCAAGTTAACGTCTAATTTCCCAAGGGTACGGACACGTGAATACATTAATGACCTGCAAAGAAGGTTTTGAGAAGGTCCTCGCTCGTGAGGTCATGACCTATGGCCTGACGCCCGAATCGCAAGGTCAAGGATGGGTGCTGGCCAAGGAAATAGGTACCTGTTCTTTTCAAGAAGCAGGAGGATTGTGCTTTGCCATCGATATTTTAAAAGACGTGATTGATATCCGCACCACATCTGTTAATACCTTTACGGACAACCTTCTTGAAGTCTTCCTAACTCATTTAGGGACACGCCGGATCATTGATCCCTGGACATTTCGATTTATTTCTTGCGGTAAGGAGCAACTCATTCATCACGCACTCACCCTTCAGGAACGCTGGTTTGAGAAACTTCGAAAAAAGATGTCTCGCGTGGCGCATCTTGCCAAGAACGGAATCCCTCAGAGAACGGTCTTTGGCGAAGGACTTTTTGTATGTGTCACGGATTTCAATCAAGCCTACGTTTCTTTTCATGCGCTCTCGCAGGGTCAGCAACGCATGAAGATGGATCCGCAAGCACCCTCGCGTTCATATCTCAAGATCGAGGAGGCTTTTCATATTCTTGATCGTTGTCCAAAAGAGGGAGAGACCGTGATCGATCTGGGGGCAGCGCCCGGTGGGTGGAGTCATGGCGCCTTGAAGCGTGGAGCAATGGTGATCGCCGTTGACAATGGCCCCCTCAGAGAGCCTGTTAAATCTCATCCTAAGATCAATCACCTCCAAGCCGATGCGCTCACGTACCAACATCAAGGGCAACAACCTATTGATTGGCTACTATGCGATGTTTTGGAAACACCTGAGATCATCATTAGCATGCTGCTCAAGTGGTTAAGTCGAAAATCATGCCGCCTGTTTATTGTTAACCTTAAGTTGGGAAGACGTGATCCTATAGCTGTTCTCGCACATTTACGTGATCCACAAAAAGGCCTTTTAGCGTATTGTCAGACATTGTATATTCGCCAACTTTATCATGATAGGGAAGAGATAACGCTGATGGGAGAAATCAAAAAATAAACAAAATGTACAAATTATTGAGGAATGTTGAAGTAGCCATGCCGCAATTTCGGAAACTGCTTTTGTAACAACTGAATAATAGTTTTGATCCCTAAAAGCGGACTTTTATTGTTCTGGTCCATTTTTTTAAGATACCGCTGGGGATCATAATTTAAATTCCGCCACTGGATCATATCAACACGAGTTTTATGAATAAACTTAACAAGTTTTTGAAATTCTTCCTTTGTATCCGTTAATCCAGGCATGACCAAATAATTCAAGGCTATGAATTTCTTATGCTGTTTTGCTGTCACGATCGAGGCGATAACATCAGAAAACGTATAATCACGCGGTGAATAATAAGAATGATAAAGATCAGGCCTTACGCTGTTAAGACTCACACGCATACTATTAAGACCTGCTTTGCATAATGCCTCCACATCCTTTGTTCGCCCCGCATTGGTGTTCATGTGAATAGTCCCACGCGAAGTTTCTTTGCGAATAATGTTGATTGCTTTCTTAATAATCGCAGCGTTCAATAAAGGTTCGCCTTCACATCCCTGGCCAAAACTTACAATAGACCGAGAAACTCTGTTGATATGGGTTAAAGCGACCTCGGCGATCTCTTCGGGCGTTGGGACAAAAGTAATGCGTGGTTGTGTGGCCGGGCAGGATCCTTTCGGTTGAGCAGAAATACATCCTAAGCAACGCGCGTTACAGGAAGGCGAAACAGGTAAAGGCGCCTCATATTTCCCAAGAAAGAAATTGATCGCATTGGGGCAGGAATTAACCTGCGCGCATCCAGCCAAATGTGTAATGAGCCGATTCTTTGTTCCCTCAAAGACTTGGATCTTTTTACAAAGCATCTTTTTATCAAGTGAACTAAGATCATGATTTTTCCGTTGATCAATACGAATAGCTGGGATATAAAACGCACCTTTATAGTAAGCTACAGGAGCATAGGAAAAAAGGGGGAGCAATTCAGCGTCTTTAGCCTCTGCATAGGCGGCTGTTAAAGTCTGCGTATATCCAGGGGGAATAAATGCAGCAACAGGGGAGCAATTCGCCATAGGCTCATAAGTATTCTTTTGAATATTAAAACCTACTGGATATCTGTTTGGAAGAAAGAAAAGATTGCTGTCTTTAGGAAGAGGGATGAGTTGTTTAGGGGATAAAACAGAAATTTGAGGCCCTGCCTGTCCACACGCTAAAAATCCCGGAAGATCGTAGATTTGTTTATTCTTATCAGCGACAAGTAGAATCGGGGGAGACATCATGAGGTCATTCTCTTAAAGTTCCAGGAGGAAAGATCTTGAATTCATCAATAGTACTAGATTTGTTATCGATGACACGGAGAGTAAGAAAATCATTTCCTGGGATCAGAAGGCAAAGGTGATACGCCTTTATGAATTTCTTAAGATAGGGACTGTCCCGGGTTTGAGACAAGAGTCGTGAGCCTGCGCCTCCTGTTACAATAAAATCAATGCCTTCGTATTGTAAATGTTGATAACTATGTTCATGTCCGGAAAAGACAGCGCTAACGCCGTATTCTTTTAAAAGCGGCAAAAGAATGGGGCGAAGGCCTTTCTCATCTTCCTTGTGGTGAGCCACATTGAACATCGGGTGATGGAATAAAACGATCTTGAATTTGAACTTGTCTTTCGAGTCTCGCAGATCATTGACCAGGCTTTCATATTGGGGAGAACCTGGCTTAAGGTCCAAATTGCTATCCAGGATAATAAAATGGATTCCTTCTCGATTGATAGAATACCATGAGCTGTTGTTGATCTGCGGGAACTGTGCAAAATATAAGGGGGATTCCTTATCATGATTGCCCAATACGGGAAAATAGCGTGTTGTTTCTAAAAGAGGCTTGTTAATACGACGAAACGCATCCCATAATTCTTGGTTATTCCCATCATCAACAATGTCCCCAACACGAAAGACAGTGGAAGGTTTGAATGTCAGGGCAAGCTTGACGATCGATTTTTGGACAGCATTATCATGTTGCGCATCACCAAAGATCACAATATTGCGTGCCCACGCATCCGCAACCCAAAGGAGCATGAAGACGCTACAGAATAAGATCGAATAGAAAGGAATTCGTGATGAATTATGTCCGGATCGCAAAGGGATTCCTTTTAATCAAAATAATGGTTACTTTGGGATTTTACCATTGAAAATATTGAATTATTAATAATATTCAAATTTATTTTCTATATTATAAATCGTCTAGAGAATAGAAGTTGGCACCGTTAACATTCATCATTTGTGACGAACTTGGAGCAGTTAAGGTCCGCATCAAGGCCAAAAGGAATTGGGAAATGCATAACGTTCAGATATTCCTATTCTTATGAAAATAGACAGCAAGATCAAAGAAGGCAAGGGGACACACGTTAATATCGAATTACCTAACCAAAGCTCAGAGAAATAGCGCTGCCTTCTGAATAGTGGGGAGGTTTTCTGATCTTTTAGTATTCTTTATTAATCTTGACGCATGGCAAGCAGGATTTTATACTAACTACCGTTTGTTTTTAAATAATTAAAATAAATTTATATATTACCTTTAACCCTTTACAGCATTATGGAACTCAAACAAGTTTACCAGCCTATTGAAGCAGAATTTAAACGAGTGAGTGCTGTTTTATCGACTTCTTTAACAAGCTCGAAAAATAAGTCGATTCTTGAAATCAATCGTTTTCTTCTTGCCTCAGGCGGCAAGAAACTAAGACCCGCCATGGTCATTTTATCAGCGAAAGCTTCCACGGGTAAAACACGGCGTCAAGGGTGCGACAAATCCCTGATCGATTTGGCGGCAGCCATTGAACTTATCCACAGAGCATCCCTGATCCATGATGATATCATAGACCATGCGGATCTGCGCCATTCTAAGCCCACCATCAATCGTCAATGGGGACAGGAAGTCGCCATCGCAGCCGGTGATTATCTTTATGCGGAGGCATTCCGTTTGATCGCTTCCTGCGGGAATCCCGATGTCTTGGCTTGTATCGGAACAGCCACCAAACTCATGTGCGAGGGGGAACTCCATCAAGTTTGTGAAAGAGACAATATTGAACTTTTAAAACAGCAGTATCTCCTTGTGGTCAAACAAAAGACCGCAGCGCTTTTTGCGGCTTCTTGTCAAGCAGGCGCAATGCTCGCCCATGCTAATCCCCTCCAACAAAACATCTTGATGAAATACGGGCTAAGCTTTGGCATGGCTTTTCAAATCAGAGATGATTATATGGACCTTGTTGGGAGCCAGGAAGATCTGGGAAAATCTCCAGGAACGGATTTTAAAATGGGAGAGTTGACGCTTCCTTTATTCAATCTTCTTGAAGAGAGTAAAAATAAAGATCAAATCATGTCTTTAATTCGTCAGGCTGATAAACAAGAAGCCTTTGAGGAGCTGCGCAAATGTTTCATCAATTCGGACGCATTCTTAAAAACAAAAGCAGAGATAAACGGATATGTACGGAAGGCTCAAAAAAGCATCGAGACGCTTCCGCAATCTTCCTTCAAAGAAGGCTTGTTTATTCTGGCTGATAGATTTGTGATTTAAAAACTGAACGAATGTCATATATAAATGAATTGGGAGAGAGTTATGGATAATTCTATCATTGAAACAGATATCTTAATTGTAGGCGGCGGTTCGGCAGGGATTGCCTTTGCTATTCATTACGCAGATCTTGTTCGTCGATACAATGAGGATCCGTCTCATACGGTCAAGCTTCCTGATCAAATTATGCTGTTGGAAAAGGGTGGCGCCATTGGTCATCATTCGCTTTCTGGAGCTGTGATCAATCCTGTGGCCCTGCGCGAGCTTTTACCCGATGTGGAACCCAAGGATTATCCTTTGGAATCTCCTGTCACCATAGATGAAACCATGTTTTTTACAAAGACTGGCTCTATCAAGCTGCCCTTTGAGCCTCCTTATATGGGGAATAAAGGAAACTCCCTTGTTATGCTGGGGAAGCTCGTCCGCTGGATGGCGGAGATCGCTGAAAAGAAGGGTGTTCAGATCTTCCCTGGATTTAGCGCCCATGAACTTGTTTTTGAAAACAACAAACTGGTTGGTATTCGTACCGGGGCGACGGGGGTGGACCATCATGGCAAACCTATGCCAAACTATCAACCACCGACAGAAGTAAGGGCCAAGATCATCATTATGGCTGAGGGCACAAGAGGAAGCTTGACCCGGGAGTTAATAAAAACCCTGGACTTGGCTAAAGGCCGTAATCCGCAAATATACTCATTAGGCGTAAAAGAGTTGTGGGAAATCCCTGAAGGTGCTTTTGAGAAGGGGCGCGTCGTTCATTCTCTTGGGTATCCTTTAAAGTTTGATCAGTTTGGCGGGGGCTTTATCTATGGCTTAAGCAAAACCCTTGTCGCTGTCGGTTATGTAGCGGGCTTGGATATCAAAGATCCTACCTTTGATACCCATCGTGCTCTACAAATATATAAGAAGCATCCCTTTGTTAGGGCGATCCTTCAGAAAGGGAAAATCGTTCGCTATGGCGCAAAGACGATCCCTGAGGGCGGTCTTTTCGCCCTGCCGCAGTTGTATCATGATCATGTCATGATCGTTGGGGATGCTGCGGGATTCCTTGCCATGCCAAGCTTAAAAGGTGTTCATTTAGGCATACGTTCAGCCATGCTGGCGGCACAAGCCGCCGTGGAAGCCTTTAAAAACAAAGATACATCCAAAGAACAGCTGTCCCTGTATGAAAAACTTTTTCAAGCAAGTTCTTTATATAAAGAACTTTATCCTGTCCGTAATTTCCGTCAGGCATTCAAAAATAACCTTTTCTTCGGGGCGATGCAATTTGGCACCCAGCTTGTGACCATGGGACGCGGACTGTCTTTGGGCGGCCGTCTTACGATGGGGGAGGATCGTACTCATTATAATCGTTTAAGTGAGTGTAAAGGTAAGGCCTTTGGCGAAGGGGAATCTTTTATCAAGGATTTGAATTCTGACAAGGAAACTTCTATCTTCTTTTCCGGGACAAAGCATGATGAGGCGCAACCGTCCCATATTAGAGTTCCGAGTTCTCTTGTTTGTGAAGAATGTATCCAGGTATACGGAGGACCGTGTCAGCATTTCTGTCCTGCCCAGGTCTTTGAGATCAGCGTTGACTCAAAGACAGGAAAGAAGGGGCTGAAACTTCATCCTTCAAATTGTGTGCATTGTAAAACGTGTGATATCAAAGATCCTTATAGTAATGTCATCTGGGAAACGCCTTATGGTGGCGATGGCCCGGAATACGAGAATATGTGAGATAAAATGAAATTAAAAGTCATCAGTCTGATGAAACAAGTGCCGTTATTTTCGCAAATGCGGATGGGAGAAGACGGCCTCATGGATCGCACCAAGGCAAAATCCATGATCAACACAGACTGCTGTTTTGGCCTCGAGCAAGGGCTCCAAATCAAGAAAGCCGTTCCGAATGCAGAATTGATCGTCGTTTCCATGGGACCACCGAGCTTTGAGCAGTCCTTGCGCCAAGCCATTTCTTTAGGTTATGATCGTGCGGTGCTCCTCTCGGATCGTCGTCTGGGAGGCTCGGATACCTTCTCAACAGGACTCGCCATCGCAACGCTTCTTCGAAACAAGATATTGCCTCAGGATCCTCATGAGCCGTATATCATTTTTGCAGGACGTCAAACAAGTGACGGGGATACAGCGCATGTTCCTTCGCAAGTTGCGGAAAATTTAGGGATCCCGCAAGTGACCTTTGCGGTCCATGTGGAGTACGCATCGACGCATTTGATCGTTAAACGCATGATCGAAGGCGGTTTTCAAACGCTCAAAGTTCCTGTTCCGTGTGTCATTTCTGTGGCGCCAACAGCGATCCATATTCGCCGGCCTTCTTTGCCAGGAACGATCAAATCTCGTAAGGCGTCTATGGAGCCCTACAATTTGGATCTGATTGGCCTTGACCCTGGAGTAGTAGGATTGAATGGCTCTCCAACAAGTGTGGCCAAGGTCGTTAATATCGTCCGTAATCGACCTCCCGTTACGATGATTGATGGCAAGGGACCTGATGATCTAATTGAAAATCTCATCAAAGCTTCTGACACATTTGTTGGACATCATGCGCCGGCTGATTCTGGGACAGCAAGTACTCCAGAAGCTGCGGAAGCGCCTAAACAAGACAGATTCCCTCGCAAAGATTTTCGTAATGGGGCCAAAGGCGTTCTCACATGGGCTGAGGTTGTAGGTAGTGAGCTGATCCTTTCTTCAATTGAAATCCTGAACCCCGCGCGAAAATTGGCGGATGAACTTAAAACAACAGTGACATCAGTTCTTATCGGGCATAACGTAAGCGCCCTGGCACAACAACTGATCGCGCACGGAGCAGATGAGGTGATCGTTGTCGAAGATCCTCGCCTTAAGGAATATTCGATCCTGCCCTTTGCGAGCGTTATTGAACAGATCGCCAAAGAACGACGCCCTGAAATCAGTTTGTTTGGTGCCACGACATCTGGCCGTGAACTCGCACCGCGTTTGGGGAGCCGACTGGGCTCTGGAGTTACCGCGGATTGTACGATCTTAAAGGTGGGAGAGTTTGTCCAGCCTTCTTCAAAAACAATTTGGTCACCCTGTCTTGAGGCGATTCGCCCAACGTACGGCGAAAGCAAACTCGCAACGATCGTCGGATTTCGTTGCCCTCAGATGGCAACGGCTCGCCCGGGGCCCTTTGAAGCGCTCAAGGCCGATCCTTCCCGAAAAGGCAAA
>JADGCU010000001.1:66847-86844 GCA_015228785.1 Candidatus Omnitrophota bacterium | reverse complement strand
GTCCTTTACCCCTGATCTAAAAGAAAGCGTGTTTGCCGTTGAGATCCTTAATACCGAAAGGAAAGAGGGAGGCGATCAGGGATTGTTCACGGCAAGTATTATTATCACCGGAGGCCGTCCTTGCGGAGAGCTGGATGATTTTAAACTTATTAAAGATCTTGTTCAGGCTTTTGAACAGAAAGGGATCGCCGCTGCCTGGGGAGCGACCCGTCAAGCGGTTGATCATGGCTATGCTCCTTATAGTCGTCAAATAGGGCAAACAGGAAAAACAGTGCGCCCTAAGGTTTACATCGCAATCGCCATTTCTGGTGCTATCCAACATGTCAGCGGTATGAAAGATTCGGAAAAAATTATCGCGATCAATCAGGACAGACATTCCAATATTTTCAACTGCGCTGATTATGGGATTGTGGGAAATTACCTTGAGATTATGCCTGCCATTATTAAGAAGGTCCAGGCTGGATTCACCTTTGGATTGAAAGCTTCATGAGCACACAAGGCCTATTCTGTGAAGATCTATCCTCCGCATTTCAGCCGCAAATAGGACGGATATTAGTGACTGGCGCCTCTGGGTATATCGGGGGACGCCTTGTTCCTGAATTGATGGCCCGAGGCTATCAGGTCAGGATCATGGTGAGGGCGCCTTCTCCAGAGTACGCTCTGCGTTGGCCTGGGGCAGAAATCGTTGTTGCTGACGCGCTTAATAAGGGCCAGTTATTAAAAGCGCTGGAAGGGATCGATACCGCGTATTACTTGCTTCATTCGCTCTTGTTGGGGCCGAAAGAATTTGAGGGGGTTGATCTAAAGGCAGCCAAGAATTTCAGTCAAGCGGCGGAAGAACGAAACATTAAACGAATTATTTATTTAGGGGGTTTAGGAGATATCCGCGTTTCTTTATCCTCACATCTCCGTTCTCGTATAGAGATTGCTGAACAACTTCGCTCAGGCAAAACCCCTGTTACAATTCTTCGGGCAGCTATTATCATCGGCTCTGGCAGCGCTTCCTATGAAATCGTATATCATTTGATCAAGAAACTCCCCGTCATATTCTTACCGGAATGGTCAAAAAGCCGATGCCAGCCGATCGCTGTTAGGGATGTTATTAAATATCTTGTAGGAGTTCTTGAAACACCTCTCACGGCCAATAAAAGCTTTGATATTGGTGGCCGAGACGTCCTCACGTATGAAAGAATGCTGAAGTTAATGGCGATCACTCTTAATAAGAAAGTTGTTTTCTTGCCATCTTTCTTCTCAAACATCAGCCTTTATTCTTATATTGCAAGTTTCTTTACTCCGGTTCCAGCACCGATCATCCAATGTTTGATGGAAGGATTAAGGAATGAGGTAGTTTGCCAAGAAACGTCGATTGAGGAATACCTGCAGTTTACGCCCATTTCATATAAAGAAGCTGTTGTGAGAGCGATCTCTCGAGGAGAGCAGGATATTGTTGCTACTCGCTGGTCTGATGCTTATCCGCCGGCGCATGAACTTGCGATTAAGCTTCATGAAGTTGTTGATAAGATTGCCTACAAGAAAGTCGCCCGCCTTACGACAAAGAAAGAAGCAAAATCCTTGTTTCAATCGATATGCAGGATCGGCGGGAAAGAAGGATGGTTCCATACCAACTGGTTATGGAGAATACGAGGGATCCTGGACACATCTGTCGGCGGCGTTGGGACTGCCCGCGGGAGAAAGAGCCAAACAAGACTTGAGATCAATGATGTGATCGATTTCTGGCGAGTTGAGGATCTTCAGCCTAACAAGAGACTGATTCTTAGGGCAGAAATGAAAATCCCTGGGAAAGCCTGGTTAGAATTTAATATTAATGAAGTGGAAGGTGCCCGCAAGCTTTCAGTCACCGCTTATTACGATACAGAAACATTGGCAGGAAGGCTGTATTGGTTTCTTTGCTATCCATTTCATCTTTTTATCTTTGACGATCTTATCAAGGTTATTGAAAAAAGAAGCTAGCGGGATTCCCTATGAATATTATTGTTGAAACATTTATCAAGCCCAATATTGAGAGTGAAAGCAAAAAGTTTATCGCTCCTCATTTCCCCGGTGGCGTATTAACATCAGCAGATCTTAGAAAGATTGCGGACGTTTGCGAAAAGTTTCCTGAAAACAAACTCAAGATCAACGGGGACCTGACCATTGGAGGGATCACGAATCCAAAAAGAAATGATGAGTGTCGTCAATCACTAGGATTGCCTACGTATAGCGTTGCCGGGTTTTCGATCCGCCCTGTCAAGGTATGTGCGGGCGGGTATATGTGCGATAACAATCTTCAAGATTCGTTTTCATTAGGCCTGAAGCTAGATAAAATGTTTTCAGGAAAACCTGTTCCTTTTAAATTGATTATATCGGTTTCTGGTTGCCCAAGGGGATGTTCTGAGCCTTTGGTTAAAGATATCGGGATTATCTCTGCTCGAAACGGGTATTCTGTTCACGTTGGCGGGGCAGCAGGGGGCAAACCCCGGATCGCACAAAAGATCGCTGAAAAATTGAATGAAGAACAGGTCATGGCTCTTGTCGAAAAGATCGTTACTTTTTACGAGTTAAGAGGCAAGACCATGGAACGCTTAGGTGTTTTGATTGACAGAGTAGGAATGGAAAATTTTAAAGCTACGATTGTTTCGGGTAGTTAAATCTGATAAAGTAAAAAATATGATTTCTCGTTTTAAAACTTCTTTTTTAATTGTCTTTTATGTTTTTTCTTTTTGCTTGGCGACTTCACTATCACAAGCAGAAGAAAAAAGCACTCCTAAGTCGGCGCCAACTGCGGACAACGAATCCTGTTTTGCATGTCATAGCGACAAGGACAGTGCGCCATATATTGATGAAGCGACATTTAAAGCTTCCAAGCACGGCGGAGAATTCTGTATTACTTGTCACGACGACCTTGCTAACACTGATTTTCCCCATAAGTCTCCAGTAAATCCGGTTAATTGCGGGACCTGCCATACAGATGAAGATGCGCAATTTGTTGACAGCCTTCATGGTAAAGCATTGGCCAAGGGAGACAAGCTGGCCCCACGATGCCAGAATTGTCATGGCAGCCATGATATTGTCTCTGTAAAAAACAACAATTCAAAAGTCTCACCTCTAAAGATTCCTTTTGTCTGCGGTTCCTGCCATAGCGAAGGACTTCCCGTCCAGGTTCAACGAGAAATCCACCAGGATCATATTCTTGAAAATTATTCAGAAAGTATCCATGGCGAAGGTCTTCTAAAGAAGGGACTGAACGTCACGGCAACGTGTGCTTCTTGTCATAATGCTCATCAGATTCTCCCGCACACGGATCCACGCTCATCTATTTCTCGTAAAAATATTGTTCAGGGCTGCCTTAAATGTCATGCCCAGATCGAACAAGTCCATCGCAAGATCATTAAAGGCGAACTATGGGAAAAGAGTCCAGAGACCATTCCTGTGTGTGTGGATTGTCATCAGCCGCACAAAGCACGAAAGGTTTTTTATGATCAGGGGGTTGCGGATAATGATTGCCTGACGTGCCATGCAAAGAAGGACATTGTGGCTTCCAAGGATGGCCACTCCCTTTTTGTAGATGGGCAGGAGCATAAGCGCTCGATCCATACCAAGATTTCCTGCTCACAATGCCACACGGAAGTGTCAACATCAAAAGTCCGTGCCTGTGAAACGATAACCAAGAAAGTCGACTGCGCCAGCTGTCATAACAGCCAGGGAGAAATGTATCAGCGGAGCATTCATGGGAAATCCTATGTGAAGGACAATCAAGAAACGCCAACATGCAAAGATTGTCATGGCACACACGCGGTTTTGTCAAAGAAGAATACTTCCTCACCGATATATTCAACAAATATTCCTGCATTATGTGCCCGCTGTCACCAGGAGAAAGGAACAGCTACGGCCCGTTATACGGGAACAGAGCATGATGTGGTCAATCACTATATTGAGAGTATTCATGGCAAAGGTCTATTAAAGAGCGGGCTTGTGGTTACAGCCACTTGTACAAGCTGTCACACGGCTCATTTGGAATTACCCGCCAATGATCCGGCCTCAAGTGTTCATCGTAATAATATCGCCGGAACATGTGCGCAATGCCATATTGGCGTTTATGAAAAATATAAGCAGAGTGTCCATGCCACAGGCAAGCCAGGAAATCATGATAAATTGCCCGTCTGCTACGATTGCCATACGGCGCATACCATTAAGAGAGCAGATAAGGATAATTTCAAATCCGAGATCATGGATGTTTGTGGAAAATGTCACCTTGATATTGCAAAGACATACTTCCAGACGTTCCACGGAAAGGTCGTCAAGCTTGGTTATGAAAAAGCGGCCAAGTGTGCCGACTGCCATGGTTCCCATGAGATCTTTCCAGTTGATGATACGCGCTCAACGTTGAGCCATGAGAACATCACGCAAACATGTCAGAAATGCCATGTGGGAGCGACAAGGCAATTTGCCGGATATTTGACGCATGCCACACACCATGACTCTAAGAAATATCCGTGGATCTTCTGGACCTTCTGGTTTATGACCGGACTTTTGGCAGGGACCTTTACATTCTTCACAATTCATACCCTCTTGTGGTTGCCGAAATCATATGAGATGAGGCGCTTACATCCTCCAAAGCCCTATGACCTGACGGAAAAACAGTACGTTCGGTTCCCCGTCTTTTACCGGATTTTACATGTCCTTATGATCATCAGTTTCCTGACCCTGACCATTACCGGCATGACGCTTAAGTTCTCCTATATGAAATGGGCAACGGTCCTTTCGTCCTGGATCGGCGGTTTTGAGGTCTCTGGATTCCTCCACCGCGCAGCTGCGATTCTCTTATTCGGGATTTTCTTTGCTCATATTACGGATCTTATACGGCGCAAATCGACGGAGTTCGGAAGCTGGAAAGAGATTGTCATTGGTCCCAATACGATCCTCTTCACTTTGCGAGATGTCAGAGAGTTTGTGGCGACCATCAAATGGTACCTTGGCAAGGGTGCCCGGCCCCAATATGGACGCTGGACATACTGGGAGAAATTTGATTACATGGCTGTCTTTTGGGGCGTTACCGTGATCGGGACATCAGGATTGATGTTATGGTTCCCTGAAGTCTTTACGCGCTTCTTGCCTGGCTGGGTCATCAATGTGGCGACGATTATTCATAGCGATGAGGCGCTTTTGGCTGCTGGATTTATCTTTACGATCCATTTCTTTAACACGCATTTCAGGCCAGAGAAATTCCCCATGGATACCGCGATCTTTACTGGACGCACGTCACTTGAAGAACTCAAGCATGAGCGTCCGGATGAATACAAGGCATTAGTGGCCAGGAATGAACTGGAAAAACATTTGGCTGATCCGCTCCCGGCGCATACTGTTAAAATATTGAAGATCTTTGGCTGGTGCGCGCTTTCTATAGGGTTGATTCTTGTCGTGTGCATCATCTATGCCATGTTGTTCGGGTATAAATAACCTCCTTCCAGAAACATAAAAATGAAATTGTTTTTTATGCTGAGCCGTATTTTTATATTTCTTATCCTTTGCGTGCCTTCTGCAGTATGGGCTCAGCCCCAGGATCAAGTAAAACCTATCGATAATCAAGACTGTTTTTCCTGCCACAGTGATCCTGAGAGCAAGACGTTTGTTGATTCTGCCAAGTTTCAGACGTCCATTCATGGCACAGCTTCCTGTATAGACTGCCACTCGGATATTAAAGATATTTCGCATGCGCCATCCCTGGCTAAAGTCAACTGCGGAACGTGTCACGCGGAGGAACATGAAGCGATGGTGAAAAGCGATCATGGCAAAGCCTTGATGGCAGGGACAGATGATGCCAAGGCATGTCTTTCTTGTCATGGCCCGGCCCACACCATCTTGGCATTTGGGGACAAAGCCGATCCTCTTGTAAAAATACGAATTTCCCAAGCCTGCGGTACATGCCATGACAAACACCTGAAAACATTTAACTCAACGGTCCACGGTCAGGCTGTGACATCAGGAAAAACGTCAGCCCCAACCTGTGGCGATTGTCATGGGGTTCACGAGATTAATAAATACACAAACCCGACGTCGAAACTCTTTTGGCAGAATATCCCGGCAACGTGCGGCGGCTGTCATGCGGAGGTAATGAAAGTTTTCAATAATAGCATTCACGGCAAGTCTGTTGTCGCCAACAAACGCGAAGCGCCTGTTTGTCATGATTGCCATGGGGAGCATTCGATCAAAGTTGCTCATGGAGCAGATTCCATGGTTTCGCCTGCTCACATCACTGATACATGCGGCCAATGCCATGCTGCAGAACGCATCACAACCAAATACCAATTGCCCAATTTTGTTGTTAATACGTATATGGAAAGTTATCACGGGCTTTCTATTCAGCGTGGTTCCGTGACCGCCGCCAATTGTGCATCTTGTCATAACACCCATGACATCCTGCCTAGCACAGATCCTAAATCGTCGATCAATCCTGCAAATTTAGTCAAAACGTGCGGTCAATGCCATGCGGGAATAGGGCAGAAGGTTCTTCAAGGTAAGATCCATTCAGGCTCTAAACCAGAACTTGCAGACAACCTGACGAACATGGTACGCAATTTTTATCTTGTTCTCATTGCGCTCGTAGTCGGAATGATGTTGTTGCATAATCTTCTTGATCTGGCCAAGAAGATGCGGGCACATTATCGTCATATGGCGAGCTTAGAGAAACCCATCAGAATGGAACGTAGCGAGCGGATCCAGCATGTGATTCTGGTCGTAAGTTTCATTTCATTGGCATATACGGGATTCGCATTAAAATTTCCGCATGCCTGGTGGACCATTCCTTTTATGGGAACAGAAGATTGGCGCGCCTTGGGCCATCGCATAGCGGCGCTATCGTTCATCGTGCTATCCGGTTACCATTTATGGTTCATGATCTTCACAACTAAAGGGCGTTGGCATTTAAATCAGTTACGGCCGCGCATGATTGATCTTATTCAATTTGGGCAAACTTTTTCCTATTATTTTGGAAAGCGTAAGGAAAAGCCTTGTCCTGCTTTTTATGGGTATATTGAGAAAATGGAGTATTGGGCCCTGGTATGGGGATCGGTCATCATGGTCGCAACAGGGGGGATCCTTTTATATAAGGAATGGTTCCTGAGATTCTTACCTAAAGGGGTTTTAGATGCGGTGGCTACAGCGCATTATTATGAAGCTGTTCTGGCATGCCTGGCGATCATTATCTGGCACTGGTATTTTGTGATCTTTGACCCTGATGTGTATCCCATGAAATGGACATGGTTGAATGGTAAAAGTGCTCCAGCGGACGACGAGCGAACAACTTAGTTAAATACTAATAAAGGAGTTTCTCATGTTTGGAATAGGGATGCCTGAATTACTCGTGATCTTGTTGATCTGTCTTTTAATTTTTGGGGCGGACAAGCTTCCAGGGCTCGGCAAGGCGCTAGGGAAGACCATCAGTGAATTTAAGAAAGGCACCAAAGAGGCAGAGAGCAGTATTAAGGGGCTTGAAGGTGACATAAAAGATGCAGAAAACGTCGAAAAGAAGAAATAGATCGCATGGACAAAGAGTTAACACTTATTGGGCATCTTTCAGAATTACGCCAAAGAATACTGCTTTCTTTAGGCATTATCTTTGTTCTTATGCTGTTTACCTTTTCTCATGCGTCTGATATCCTGACGATTTTAAAATATCCTGCCATAGGTTTTATCGATAAACTTGTTTTTTTTAGTCCTACGGAAGCATTTTCGGCCTACTTTAAGATCGCATTCTTCTCAGCTTTATTCTTGTCCGTTCCTGCAATTTTGTATCAGTTTTGGGCCTTTATATCACCTGCGCTAGAAAAAGACACACAAAAGCAGGGGGCAGCCTTTCTGGTTTTCTCAATATTGGCTTTCGTCTCTGGCGTTATCTTTGGATTCTTTCTGCTATTACCAGCCGCCATCAAATTCTTGATCGGATTCTCTCAAGGAGTTCTGATCCCCATGATCTCCGTCTCATCCTATGTCTCCTTTGTAACAGGATTACTTTTTGGGTGCGGGCTTGTCTTTGAAATGCCGATCTTGAGTTATTTACTTGCAAAAGCAGGGATCTTGAATTATCAATTATTACGGAAGTATTGGAAGCATGCGGTAGTCGTTATCTTTATTGTCGCTGCTATCATAACGCCATCACCGGATGCGTTTAATATGTGTCTTATGGCAATGCCCATGATTATTTTGTATGAGATCAGCATTTGGGTTGCAAAATTTAGCAACAGGAAGGCGTTGTTCGGTAAAAACGAATGTGTTAAAGGATAATAACATTTGTTGGGAAAAACTTCTGAACTGTATTAAGATAGCTTCTCCTGATTTTGAAGGCATTTGATTACAATAGAATTATTAAAAGGGCGTACTGTATGGCGAGAAAATTGTTTTCTGAATACTTTTATAACAATATTTCTTACCTTGGCGCAGCGCTGGCCATTGTGGTATTTGTTATAGAGTGCATCTTGTTTGGAATGGAATTTTTATCTGCTGGCGCCAACAGCTATCTTAGTCTTTTTACCTATGTTATGTTGCCGCCGATCCTGATCTTTGGGCTTTTCCTTATTCCTTTGGGGGCTTTTTATAAAAAACGCGATATCCGTCTTGGCCGAACTTCTGATGCCCCGGCAACCCTTGTTATTGATCTCAACAATCCGTCTCACCGTAATGCGGGTATTGTTTTTATTGTAGGAACGACCATTCTTTTGGTAATGACGGCGATCGGATCTTACAAGGCTTTTAATTATACAGAATCTGTCGTTTTCTGCGGAACCACTTGCCATGGCATCATGAAGCCGGAGTATACAGCTTATATGAAATCTCCTCATGCCAGGGTCAAGTGTGTTGACTGTCATATTGGATCGGGGGCGGGATGGTATGTTCATTCCAAGCTTTCCGGAGCGAGGCAGGTTCTCAAAACATTCTTGAATGATTACGCCCGGCCTATTCCTGTACCTGTTCAAGATCTTCGCCCTGCTAAAGATACCTGTGAAGAATGTCATTGGCCTGGAAAGTCATTCGGCGCCATTGAGCTTGAGCGAAGCTATTTTTCTGGGGAAGCCAAGGAGAATTCCCGTTGGAACGTCCGAATGCTGATGCATGTGAGTGGAAAAGAACAGGGGAATTATGGCATTCATGCGCATATGAATAATGATAATGCGATCTATTATGTTGCGGATGACGAAAAACGTCAAAAGATCTCCTGGGTTAAGAGCGTTAATAAAAAGGGAGAGGAGACGATTTATACGACCAAAGATTCCGAGCATAACAAGAATGTGCCTTCGGAAGAAAAGATCAGGAAGATGGATTGTATTGATTGTCATTCCAGACCGTCTCATCATTATGAGGCGCCTATGCCTCTTGTGAATCGGGCGATAGCCGAGGGCAAGATCAATTCAGACATCCCGTTTATAAAGGCGAAGGCTGTTGAAGTGCTTGCGAAAAAGTACACAACGGAAGAACAGGCTGTTTCGGATATCCGATCAAAGTTGCTGGCCTATTATAAAGATAAGCAGTCTGCGTATTATGTCTCCCATGAAAAGGAAATCCATGACAGCATCGAGCAGGTTGTTGTTCTCTTTAAAAACAATATTTTCCCGGAAATGAAGGTGCGTTGGGACGAATATCCAGATAATATTGGCCATATGATCTCTCTCGGATGTTTCCGCTGTCATGATGGGGAACATTCTACGACTTCCGGGAAGGCCATTACGCGTGATTGCGGCGTATGTCATGCCATCATTGAGCAGGGCCCGGCTGGCAACACAGAAAAGAGTGTGGATGGGCTTCCTTTTCAGCATCCATTCAATGGGGATGAATCCTGGAAAGAGATGAAATGTTCTGATTGCCATAGTGGAGCGTATTAAGTACGTCTTAAAAGAAATTATTTGATTTCTTAATATAAGCATAATATATTAGCCAAATTCTTAAGAAGCCATCACTATAAGCTCTTGATTCTTTTTCTTTATTAGGAGACGGGAATGCCTCTCGTTTTGATCGGAGTAAATCATAAAACTTGCCCCCTAGAGATCCGAGAGAAATTCTTTCTTCAACCTTCCGAAAAAGACCTGCTTCTTGCTGAATTCAAGAATGACCCGCGTGTCCTTGCCTCAATCATCCTTTCTACGTGTAATCGTACTGAAATTTACGCAGATCTTTTAGAGGCCAATGTGTCCATTTTACTCAAAACATTCCTATCTTTAAAAGGTCTTTCGGGATATCAGGATGTGGATGAACACTTTTATGTTCATTATGAGAAAGACGTGGTTTCTCATTTGTTTCGCGTTGTGACAGGTCTGGATTCTATGATCCTGGGAGAGAAGCAAATCCTGGGGCAGGTCAAGTGCGCGCTCGCCTGGTCACAATCAAAAAAAATGATGAACCGCACCTTTAATATTCTGACCAATATGGCAGTCGAGACGGGAAAGAAAGTTCGTCGTGATACGCTGATCGATTATGGGGGATCATCCGTTTCCTGGGCGGCCGTTATGGAGGCTCAAAACATCCTTGGCTCTCTTGAAGGGAAGACTGTTCTGGTTTTAGGTTCCGGCAAGATGGGTTTTCTGGCGGTTCAGGAGCTGAAGAACAAAGGTGTTGAAAAGATTTATATCATGAACCGTACGCCTGAGAAAGCCGAGGAACTGGCCCATCAGTGCGGCGTCAAAGCGGTCATGTTCTGGCAGATCAAAGAGATCCTTCAGGAAGCGGATCTTTGTATCTGCTCAACCGGGGCGCCTCATTATCTCATCGATAAAGAATTGATGCAGCAGGTCATGTCCGCACGTCCGGAAAGAAAGTTCGCGGCCATTGATATTGCTGTGCCCCGTAACATAGAACCCCATGTTTCCGTTGTTCCTGGCGTTACGCTGGTTTCTGTGGATGGTTTGTCACAGACAGTTCTCGATACAAAAGCCAAGCGCATGGCCGCGGTCGAGCAAGCGGAAAAAATCATTGATATTAAGATCAAAGAATTTTATAACGCTCTCGACAAGGCAGCCGCCTTTGAGCTCATGAACGAATCCCGCGTCGCCAAAGAAACCTTTATCCAATGATGAATCTGATCAAAAAGCTCGGATCTGTTGGTTTTACAGTCGCAATCAGTCTTGCACTTATCCTGCTTCTTATTGTTTCGACCTCCATGGAAGCGATCAACGGAACGCCCTTTGCCCAAAAGATGTTTTATCAGACACGCTGGTTTGAAGTTCTCCTCTCTTTTTTATGGATCAATATCTTCTGTTCTACGATTCTTCGATTTCCTTTTAAAAAGGGCCACATTGGTTTCTTGATCACCCATGTCGGTATCCTTGGATTGTTGACAGGGGCTCTCATCGCAAGCTCCCATGGCGTTGACGGAGAGATGACGATCTTTGAAGGAGAGACCAGCGCTACGATCAGACAATCCGGGTATGTCTTGGGCGTTGGATTTCCGAATCAGGAAGAGACAACCTTTGATCTTAAAAAAGGGATTTTCCAATTTGTGTTAACGAAAGCGCGCATGAACGCAACTGTTCCCTTTTGTCCTCTGGAACAGAAGAAGTCCTCTCCATCAGGGCGATTACCGCCTCTCGTTGGAGAAATGGTGAGTTTTAATGTCACGGATATCCTGGAAAACGCGACTGAGCGCATGATCGTGACTCCCGCAAGTCTACAAGCGCCGATCAATCATGCTGTTCAGGTCAAGATCAACAGCAAGCAGATGGGAGAAAATTCCTCTGTGTGGCTTGTTGAACAGGATGCGAATAATCCCTCGTCCCATGAGATGATGGCAGGATCGATCAAGCTTGTTTTAAAAGCTCAGCCCAAGAGTTCCGTGCCTCAAAAGCCCGAGCTCAAGGTCTTTGACAAGTCTGGCAAGGAAATTGCTGTTATCCATGTAAGTGAGGGAACGCTCCCGCAGAGCATTCCGATCGCAGAGACCGGATCTTTGATCAAAGATCTTGAATATTATCCTTTCGCCACGGTATCTGGGAAAAACAAGCTCATGAATTATCCCGAGGGAAAAAGATTTAACCCCGCGGTGGTCTTCAATCTTGTGGACAGTAGCGGTGTGGCTACCCGAAAAGTTAAATTTGCCTTCTTCCCGGAATTTGAGTCCATGCATCCTCAAGGCGCTCCCAAGGCAGATGATATCCTGATTAAATTCGATGCGGGAAATCCCGGAGATTTTCAGGATACGTTTGATGGCCCGCAGATTTCTTTCTTTTATACCCAAGACGACACCTTTGGTTATCAGAGCCGTCTTCATGGGAAAGTTGTGCTAGAAGGGAATGTTGAGGCGGGCAAATGCCTTCCTGCAGGATGGATGGATGTTGAATTTTGCGTTGAAAAGACATTGACCCGTGCGAGCGTTTCCTATGATATTGCCGAGACTAAGGATGATCACGGGCTCCTGGCGGCTGCGGTCACGATCCCTTCTGTGAGCGGCGGGAATATTCACTGGGTCTTTGATAACAGGTCAACCCCTGTATCGTTAAAGAAGGATCAGGTCTACTTCTTTCTGACCCAAAAGACGCTTTCCATTCCTTTCTCGTTAACCTTAAAAGAGTTTCGCAAGATTGACTACCCTGGCACGCAGGATGCCGCAAGTTTTGAGAGTGACGTGGTATTGACCGACGCTAAACGCAAAATATCCCTCGAACGCACGATCAGCATGAACCATCCTTTGGAATATGACGGCTATAAAGTTTTCCAGTCGTCTTATTTAAGCGATCCTAAAGCGGGCAAGGGTTCCGTGTTTACTGTTGCCAAGAATCCTGGCATTCCCTGGATATATATTGGATCGATTTTCGCCTGTATCGGGGCTTTATTTCAGTTCTACTGGACCAAGGAGAAGACGGCATTATCATGAGAACACGTAGCGTATCCCTTATATTCTTCATTTTATCTATTTGCTTGAGCACGCCTGTCTTTGCCTGTAACAGTGCGGATGGGATTCCGATCCAGCATCACGGGAGGATCAAGCCGTTCTCTGCCTTTGCACAGGAAACCCTCCAGTTTATTAGCGGAAAGGATCACTGGCAAAGGCAGTCTGCGACATCCTTTATCCTGACCAATCTCGATCATCCGCAGACGTTCCTTAAGACAGCTTTTATCCGTGTTGATCATCCAGCTTTAAGAAAGATTCTGGGTTTAAATGAACAGGGGACAAACGCGTCTTTCGAGCAAATAAAGCCTAACGTTGGCGCATTAACATCCCTTGTCCAAGCGTCCAGCGAACAACGCCGCAAAGACAATCGTCCCTCGGCCTTGCAGCAGCAGGCGGAGACAGTGTATCAACGCATGATATCTGTCCAGCAGTTGATCTCTGGGGAAATTATTACAGTTATCCCTGTTGAGCAAGGGGCATGGTCTTCTCCTTATATGAGTACGGGTGCTCAGGCTGATGCGTTTAAGAAACTGACGCATGCTTACGCAGGGAAGGCCTCTGGCCTTGATCAGGAGATCAAGCACTGGATCACTCAGGCGGAACGGTCCTTAGAACGCGGCATGCAGTCCAGGATCAAGATGGAGGCCTGGTATTACAAACTTCAGCCTTTTTATTACGCGTGGATCTTCTATCTTCTCGGCTTTGTTTGCCTACTCATTGTGAGGCCTTTGACTCAGAATCTCGGAAAACTTCTGATCGTTGCGGGTTTTCTTTTTCATACAAGCGGGCTATTGTTGCGCTGGCTCATTTTGGTGCGGCCTCCGGTCGCCAACATGTATGAGACCATGGTCTTTATGGATTGGATCCTCATGGTCAGTGTTTGGGTGTTCGTCGTGCTCAAAAAACGAACTGTGTTTCTTTCAAGCGGCGCGCTGGTGAGCGCCTTGATCATGCTGTATGCCAAGATTCTACCAGTCGATCAATCGCTCGATGTCCTTGCGCCCGTCCTTCGCAGCAGTTACTGGTTGACGGTTCACGTGATCACGATTATTTCCAGTTACAGTCTGTTCGCATTCGCCACAGCGGTATGCCACAGGCACCTTTTCCTTTCTGTTCGTGGAAAACAGACGATTCAAGAAGAGCAGATATCCGCAGATACGATCTATCGCCTGCTACAGGCCGGTCTTGTTGCCCTTGGGGCAGGGACCATCTTAGGAGGCGTTTGGGCCAATGAGGCCTGGGGCAGATTCTGGGGATGGGATCCGAAAGAAACCTGGGCGTTTATTACGTTCTTGGGGTATATGGCGATCCTGCATCTGCGCCACAGCATGAAGCTTAATAATTTCGCCCTGGCGATCAGCGGCATTTTAGGGTTTTTACTTGTCTTGATGACCTGGTATGGCGTGAATTTTGTTTTGGGACGCGGGCTCCATAGTTACGGCTCAGGTTCCGGCGGACTCACATGGATCATCTATTTCCTTATTTTCGAGGCTGGTTTTCTGGCTTATGTTTTATTTAATAAACAATCAGGAAAAAAAGTATGAATTTGGCAACAACGTTACAAAAGGAGTGTTAAGATGATGACAAAAATGAAGACTATAATTTTTTCAGTGTTTGCCGCAGCAATTTTTCTTGTCGTGAGCTCGACAGTACACGCTGACATGAAGCAAATGAAGATCTATAAGGAGGCTTTTCCGGAAGCCAAGGCCAAGTGTGTTGAATGCCATACAGATGCTATGCCTAAAAAAGATGACGGTAAGCATGATGTGAATGATTATGGTGCGGCTGTAATGGAACAGGCCAAGAAGGATGCGGAAGCAGCGGCGGTAGCGGAAGTTGTCCCAACAGCTGAAACATACAAAAAAGTTGGCAAGATCGAAGAATTTAAGAAATAGTTCATCCAAAAGAGGTTTTATGACGACACAGTTCTTAAAAACAATATTCGCAATTTTGTGGGCTCTTTCAGGAGTTCTTTTGTTTAGTGTCCCGGCCCGGGCAGACATCAAGGAAATCAAGAAGTATAAAGAGGCGTTCCCTGAGACCAAGCCAAAGTGTATTGAGTGCCATGTGGCGGCTCTTCCCAAAAAGGATGACGGGCAGCACGAAAACAATGATTACGGCAAGGCCGTTTTGGCAGAGGCTCAGAAAGAGGAAGCCAAAGAAGCAGAGCCAACGGTAGAAACGTATAAGAAAGTCGGCAAGATCGAAGAGTTTAAGAAGTAATATCAATCTCCAAGGAGGCAGGATGCAGACTAAACACCAAATACTTAACCAGGCAAAGAGGGCATTCTTCGGAATGTTGTTCTTTTTTGCCACCTTTTGTGCGTGGGGGATCTCTTCAGCGCACGCGCTGGTTCAGGCAAAGGCGCCTGACACATCGATGAAGGGCGCGACCTATGTTGGTAATGAAACATGCGCTAGCTGCCATGAGGATCAAGTCAAGAATTATAAACTTTCAACTCACGGACGTCTTCAGCTCAAGGGTGTTGATGGCGTTGCCGAAGGTTGCGAGATCTGCCACGGTCCGGGCAGTATTCATGCGGAGAGTGGTGGCGGTAAGGGTGTTGCTATCATCAATCCTACTAAGGATCCCAGCATTTGTTTTTCATGTCACATGGAAAAGAAAATGGAATTCAATCTTCCGAACCATCATCCTGTCTTAGAAGGCAAGATGAGCTGCTCGGACTGCCATGATCCTCATGGCGATGCTAATCCGACAGCGACATCCATGGAGTCTGTGAATGATTCCTGTTTCAAGTGCCACAAGGACCAGCAGGGGCCATTCCTTCATGAGCATCCCGCTCTGCGTGAAGGGTGTGCGTCTTGTCACAAGGTTCATGGATCCATCAATGAGAAGTTGCTTATCAGCGGTCAGTCTAATCTTTGCTTAAAGTGTCACACGCAGACTAATTTCCCTACTGTAGGGGCGAATAGCCACAGCTCAAGATTGTATCAGGGGAATTGCTGGGCCAGTGGTTGTCACTTTGATGTTCACGGGTCAAACTATAATGATCATTTCCGCGACTAAAGCCAAGGGAGAGGGAGATTAGGTATGAAAACGATAAAAAGCTTCTTAATAGTGATGTGTGTCACGGCATTCCTGGGGACTGGAGTGTTTGCCCAGCAGGTTTCGCTGGCTCTGATGCCGGTACAGACCGCTTTTGTAAAGGGGGATGTGTCCAAATTCCGGGCCATGAACTGGGTCAAGGATGGCGCGCAGTCCGGGGTCAAGTCATTGGCCATTGATTCCAAGGTTGGGAAAGATGTCAATGTGTCCTTTGAAGGCAGCGGCATGCTCAATGATGATAATTATTCCGGCGATATGCTGATCACCAAGGATGAGGTGGGTTATATCAAGTTGAGTTATGGTTCTTTTGTTAAGTATTCCCCCAATAATGGCGTATATTATTCGCCGCTTGGGGCCCGTTCTCAAACCATCTTGGGTGAGGATCTGTCGATGGATATCGGGGATTTGACCTTTGAGATCGGCAAGGGGTCTTCGAGCGATCCGGATCTTGCATTTTCTTATGAGAGAAAGACTAAGAATGGGCTTAAGAATAGCAGTATTTACCAGTCTGCTTGGATCAGCAGTGGCACTACAAACGTTCGAAAGGTGGCTCCTACTTTTATAGAAATTGATGATGTCGTCAATGTCTTGACTCTTAAGGGGAAGGCTAAAGTGGCTGGTTTTAATCTCAAGGGTGATCAGAAATATTCATATTGGGAGGGAAATAGAACCTCTAAAGGGCTTGTGGTAGCCCCTACTTTAAACACTTCAGCTACTGCTGATGGCGGTCGTGTTGAATCGATTGATGCGAGTACTAAAGAGTTCACGACGACATTAAGAGCTGATCGTTGGACAGTTAATGATCGCACGTATATTGGTTTTGGGTATCGGTATCAACGGCTTCATAATGAGCAGCTTTACAATTACACAAAATTGACTACGGCATTTGCTTTGCCCACCACTTATTTGGGGTCGGATGCCAAGAATGTGATGGATTCGAATGTTTGGACAGGACAGTTATATTCGAACCTGACAGATAAGTTGTCGTTCTCTTCCGGATTGAAGCTTAATCTTCAAAGCACCAAGAGTCGCGCTGAGGAGGCAACGGTCACCTATGCGACAGGGGCTAAAAGTGGTGTTGAGGATTACGAGAATGAGAACAGGGTGACGAAAGTAGCCGAGAATGTTTCTTTGAAGTATGCCGCATTCTCAAAAGCCACCATGTATGCGGATCTGGAGATGAAGCAGGAGCGCAACTGGCGGTCAAATATCGGTAATCACGGCGGATATGAGGCTGTTGAGACGATCCCTGAGAACATGGGAACCCTGGGCGTCCGGATAGCTCCGATAAAAACTGTTAATATAACAACTGAATACAAGCATGGTCGCAGGATAGACAGAACCAATACGTTGTGGCAAACAGATGACGGCACAACAAGGGATTTTCTATTCTATAACAA
The DNA here is from genome assembly GCA_015228785.1 of Candidatus Omnitrophota bacterium. Classification (GTDB taxonomy): domain Bacteria; phylum Omnitrophota; class Gorgyraeia; order Zapsychrales; family Fredricksoniimonadaceae; genus JAAYZZ01. The sequence continues at coordinate 69,506 of JADGCU010000001.1, read as the reverse complement.
GGTCCAGGCAGATGTGGATGTGCTTGCTTCACGCCTGGCATGGAAGCCTGTCAGGTGGTTACAGGGGGCTTTCCGGTATACTGAAACGGCCAAAACGTATCACATTGATACCATTGATGGCTTGAATTTTGACCCAAGCAAGACTTCGGGTTATCAACGAGATTTTGTCTATGGGTTGACATTGCTTCCGAATGATCAGTGGATGTTTGATCTGTCTTATTCGATAGAGCGCTCCAAGCTTAGCGGGATCCCGTCACAGAGCGCTGTTGCGCTTCCGCCTTCGACATCGAATGTGGACAGCGTGATGTTTTCAACGACTTTCGCTCCGACCCAGAAGCTTAGCTTCTATAGTGCGGCTCAGTATTCCCGGGCTCGGAACACTGAGAACGAAGCTGGCGCGAATCTTACGGCTGGCAGCGGCGGGGCCAACATGCTGTATGATATCGATGCCGAGTGGTACTCCATTGAGACGGGCCTCAAGATAGAGGCTAAGAAGGACCTCACTGTTTCGCCGCATTATGCTTATCAGGCTTATAGGGAGGATCCTGGCATGGAGATGAATGACTTCAGCGCTCATGTCATTTGGGTTGATGTTTCGATGAAATTTTAAGGTAGCGGAACAAGAAGATGTTGAATATAAGTGTTTTAAAATCCCCGGTCGAAAGACCGGGGATTTTCATATTGGCAAGAATTTCTGTTATTATGTTATTCATTAATCGTTTGCCAGGATAATAAGGAACAACTCATAAAACTTTATGCGTCAAAAAGCTTACTATCCCATTAATGTAGACCTTGAAGGTCGTAAATGCCTCGTTGTCGGAGGGGGAGATGTGGCCGAGCGCAAGGTCCAGACACTTTTGTCATTTGGCGCTACGGTTACGCTTGTCAGCCCTGAGATCACGCCCAAAATATCTGCTCTTGTTAAGGCCAAGAAGATTTTCTATATCAAGAGAGGCTATCAAAAGAAAGACCTGAAAGACGTTTTTCTTGTTATTGCCGCGACCGATGTGCCTGAGGTGAATGCCCAGGTCGCCCGTCATGCCGAGAGTCGCAATCTTCTTCTCAACGTCGTTGATGTTCCCAAACTTTGTAATTTCATAGTTCCCTCTGTTGTTCGACGGGGCCCCTTGACGATCGGGATATCGACCGGAGGTCAAAGCCCCATGTTTGCCCAGATGTGGCGCAAAAAGTGTGAGAAATGCCTGACGCCAGCTCATGTCGCATTTTTAAAGATGTTGGGAGGCACACGTAAAGAAGTGCGTGTTAAACATGTCACCATGGCCAAATGTAAGGTTGTTTATCGTAAGATCTTGAATTCGCCGGTTCTTAGCCTTTTACAAAAGGACAAACCTCGCGAAGCGAAAATATTGCTGCGAAAGATCATTCGCAAGGGCTCACTGTGAATTTCTGCAGGTACAATCTTCACTTGATAGATATACAATCTTTGTATATACTTGTTGCGGGAGGATAAAGACTATGAAAACAAGCACAGTGAACATTTCCTTTAATTCTGATCTTTTGGAGGAGATCGACCGCGTGGCAGGTCATGAATCACGCGCCCGTTCCGAGCTTATTCGGGAAGCGGCCAGGATGTATATTTCCCGCAAGAAGCAGTGGAAAAAGATTTTTTCTTTCGGGACACGTCAGGCGAAGACTTCGGGATTGAAAGAATCGGATGTGGGGGGTGCTATCAGACAATTTCGTCACAGTAAAGGGCGCCAGGGATGAGAGTGGTCCTGGATACCAATGTCTTTATATCTGCGATCGCTTTTGGTGGCAAACCGAAGATCATCCTGGAGAAAGCCATCAAAGGGGATATTCAGCTTGTTTTAAGTGATCCGATCCTGGAAGAACTGCAGGGTGTTCTTTTGGGAAAGAAGTTTAATTATCCGCCGCATATTGTTATTGAGATTGCCCAACAGCTTGCGTCCCTCGCCGAGATTGTTTATCCGGAAGACAGGATCTTGATTATAAAGAGCGACCCTGCTGATAACCGGATTCTGGAATGCGCGGTGGCAGGGATGGCAAAATATATCGTTTCGGGGGATGCGGACCTTTTAATGCTGAGAATTTACGAAAAGATCAGGATAGTGACGCCTGATGTTTTTCTGAAATCAGGATGATGTGATGAGTAAAGATATTATTATTGTCGGTACGAGAAAAAGTCAACTTGCGCTCACCCAGACAAATCAGGTAATTGCGCTTCTAAAAGAACGCTCCCCGCAATACGATTTTGAGGTCAAGACCATCTCAACCGCTGGAGATCAGGTGTTGGATGCGCCAGCCCTCTTCAGCCATCAGGGGATTTTTGTTAAGGAGCTTGAGGAAGCCCTGAAACGGCGGGAGATCGATCTGGCGGTTCATAGTCTTAAAGATATGCCCTGCGATCTTCCGGAAGGCCTTGAGTTAGGGGCGCTTCTCGAAAGGGTGGACCCTCGGGATGCCTTGATCACGCGCGATGGCACAGGGTTTAAGAATCTTCCGGCTGGATCCACGATCGGCACCAGCAGTATCCGACGTCGTGCGCAGATCCTTTTTGCCCGCAAGGACCTCAAAGTTGCTGACATGCGAGGGAACGTAGATACTCGCCTCAGAAAGCTCAAGGAAGGGCTTGTGGATGCTCTTATCATTGCTGTGGCGGGCATTACGCGTTTAGGGG
>JADGCU010000001.1:0-66807 GCA_015228785.1 Candidatus Omnitrophota bacterium | reverse complement strand
AATTATAAATTAACAATGGGCACTCGCTATTGAAGTAAGATCAGATGATGAACGGGCAAAGAATATCGCCCGTAAGGTCGACCATCCGGCAACCCGAATGGCCATTGTTGCGGAAAGATCTTTCTTGAAAAATCTGGGCGGTGGGTGTAGCCTTCCTGTCGGTGCTTTGGCACATATTGAAGGTCAAAAACTGATCTTGCGCGGTCAAATTGTAAGCCCTGATGGCCTGAGAAGTATTCGCCGTTCCATTGAAGGAAGCCCAAGGGACGCGGAAGGACTTGGCGCCAGGTTGGCCATGGAGCTTCTCAAGGCCGAAGGGGATTGGATCAGGGAGGCGTTAAAGAGCCCGTTTCCTAAGGCTCAGCAGGATTAAAAATATGAAAACCGGAAAAGTTTATTTAGTAGGCGCTGGACCAGGTGATATTGGCCTGTCAACGTTAAAATCAGTTGAACTGATTAAACGGGCTGATGTTGTGGTTTATGATCAGCTGGCTAACCCTGAGCTTTTATCTTTCGCACGTAAGAAAGCAGAAATAATTTTTGCGGGGAAGTTTTCAAGCAATCATATTCTTCAACAAAAAGAGATCAATAGCCTTCTTTTAAGGAAAGCGCGGGCTGGAAAAATGGTCGTGCGTCTTAAAGGAGGAGATCCTCTTTTGTTTGGGCGGGGCGCTGAGGAGGCCCTTGTTCTTGCTGAGGAGAAAATTCCTTTTGAGATCGTCCCTGGCGTGAGCTCGGCTTATTCTGTTCCGGCCTATGCCGGGATCCCGGTTACATATCGGAATATTTCATCGCGTCTTAATATTGTGACCGGTCATGAAACGCCGGATAAGGGCGAGGCCACGATCCCCTGGAAGAAACTTTTCGATAAGCATGCCACCCTTGTGATCCTCATGGGTTTTGGAAACCTTGAGAAGATCGTGAGCGAGATCGGCACAGATCCTAAGACGCTCAAGACCCCGGTCGCATTGATCAGCAACGGCACGCGCTGGAATCAGAAAGTTGTCGTCGGAGAGATCTCAAGTATTGTGAGCAAGGTCAAGGCATCAGGCATGAAGGCACCGGCGATCATTGTGATCGGAGAGGTGGTTCGCCTGCGTGAGAAATTGGAATGGTTTGTTCCCCAGCAGCCGCTTTCGGGGAAACATATTCTTGTGACACGTCCGCAGCATCAGGCAAGCGATTTAAAGAGCCTGCTGGAGGCACGCGGGGCTAAGGTGTCCGCAATCCCTCTCATTAAGATTGTTCCGACAAAAGATGTGGCTCGGCTCAAGAGCGTTCTTTTTTCTTTGGATTCGTATGAGTGGTTGATCTTTACAAGTGCCAATGGCGTTGCTTTGTTTTTTCAGATGATGGATCGTTATAAGGTTAGTCGTTCTGTTTTCAAGACAAAGAAATTTGCAGCGATCGGCAAAAAGACCGGAGATACTCTTACGAAAAACGGGATCTCTGTAGCGCTCATGCCTCAGGATTTCATACAAGAGGCTTTGGCGAAGGTGATCATAAAGGGAGTCGCGAACAAGAAATCAAAGGCGCTACTTGTTCATGCTGCCGGAAGTCGCCCTGTTCTTGAACGGGAATTGAAAAAGTCCGGGATCCTTTTGGATATGCTTGATCTTTACAAGGCGGAGCCATTGACCAGTAATCATGGGCGGATCAAGAAGTTATTTGTGGCGCGCAAGGTGGATGCGGTGATGTTGACCAGTTCATCATGCGTGGATAGTTTTGTGAATGTTTTTGGTAAGGATGAGCGCAAAAGATTGACTAAAGATGTTGTGATCGCGGCTATCGGCCCTGTCACAGCCTCTAGTGTCCGTGAAGCGGGGCTTCCTGTGACGGTTGAAAGCCGGGAATACACCATGGAGGGCGTTGCCAACGCCTTGACGGATTATTATGTTTCCACAAAGAGAGCAACCTCATGATCAGTTTTACAGGGCTTTTGGGAGATGTCACCTCTTACGGCGATCATCTTCGATATCGTCGGCAGAAGGATGAGTCTTTGCGTCGTCCGATCGCTGTTTGGAACTGTTCCCGCCGTTGTAATTTGAATTGTGTTCATTGCTATGCTGATTCCCATGATACACCCTATGCGGGCGAGTTGACGACAGAAGAAGGTAAGACGCTGATCCGGGACCTTAAGGAGTTTAACGTTCCTGTCCTTTTGTTTTCTGGTGGCGAGCCTTTGATGCGTGAAGACCTTTTTGAATTAAACGCCTATGCCAGAGAGCGCGGGCTTCGTACAGTTATTTCAACAAACGGGACCTTGATTACGCCTCAAATTGCGCGAAAGATCAAGGATTCAGGTTTTGAATATATTGGTGTTAGTTTAGACGGCATAGGAAAGAATAATGACCGTTTCCGCGGCAAGATCGGCGCTTTTGATGATGCGTTAAGCGGGATCAGAAATCTGGTTGATGTCGGGCAGAAGGTTGGTTTACGCTTTACAATTACCGCTCATAACTTTCGTGATATTTCTCAGATCTTTGATCTGGTTGAGAAGGAAGCGGTCAATCGTATTTGTTTTTATCATTTGGCGTATTCTGGACGGGGATCAGTTCAGCAGGAAAATGATCTTGGTCTTGCGGAAACACGCAAGGCGATCGATGATATTTATAATTGGGTCCTGTCGCTTGCCAAGCGCGGGATCAATAAAGAGGTCCTGACCGTTGATAATCATGCAGATGGCGCGTATTTGTATTTGAAGGTCAAAGAGCGTGATAGCGCTTTGGCAGATCAGATCTATCATACGTTAAGAGCCAATGGCGGGAATGCATCGGGCGTTGGGATATCGGATATTGATAATCTGGGCAATGTTCATGGCGATCAATTCTGGCAGAATGTCTCTTTTGGTAATGTGAAAGAAAGAAAGTTTGGCGATATCTGGATGGATACATCTCATGAATTGATGGGCAAGCTTAAAAATCGCCAACCATTCTTGAAGGGCAGATGCCCAACTTGTAAATTCTTGGATATTTGTAATGGCAATCTGCGTGTGCGCGCTTGGGCCGCTACGGGGGATGTTTGGGCGGATGATCCAGCTTGTTACTTAACTGACAAAGAAGTGTTTGAGACAGAAACGCCTGCTGTAAAGGCACTGTAAAAATGTCGATCGTATCCCGTAAATCTATTGTTCAGAAGCTTGTCAGGCCTCAAGATTATTCTTTGATCATGCCGTATTTTGTTGTCGAGGGCAAGGGGATCAAGAATCCTGTTAAGTCCATGCCAGGCGTATTTCAATTCTCGATCGATAATCTTGTCAAGGAAGTGGCAGCTGCCAAGAAGTTAGGGATTCCTGCGGTTATTATTTTCGGAATCCCGTCCAAGAAAGATCTCTTGGCTACCGGGGCGTATGCGGCTGACGGGATCGTTCAGAAGGCTATAGAGGCGATCAAAAAGAAAGTGAAGGACATTCTTGTCATTACGGATGTGTGCCTGTGCGAATACACCAGTCACGGCCATTGCGGGGTTGTCAAGGAAGCGGCGAAAACTAAGACAACACCCTGCTCTTTATCAGAGTTTATTGATCTTAAACAGACCTTAAAGCTTTTAGCCGAAACAGCCTTATCGCAGGCCAGAGCAGGGGCGGATATGGTGGCGCCGTCCGCCATGATGCACGGACAGGTGAAAGCGATCCGCGCGGCACTGGACAAAAGCGGCTTAAAGCATATTCCGATCATGGGTTATAGCGTGAAATACGCCTCGGCTTTTTACGGACCGTTTCGTGATGCGGCCTTGTCAGCGCCAAAATTTGGCGATCGCAGTTCTTATCAATTGAATCCTTCCGATGGGGACGTTTCCCTGAAAGAAGTGGCTGCGGATATTAAAGAAGACGCGGATATTGTGATGGTCAAGCCCGCTTTGCCGTATCTTGATATTATTCGTCGAGTAAAAGACAAAGTTAAGCTTCCGCTTGCGGCTTACAATGTGAGCGGTGAATACGCCATGGTCAAGGCAGCAGCCAAAAATGGTTGGGTAGATGAGAAGAAGATCGTATTAGAGATCATGACAGCAATCCATCGTGCGGGGGCTGGTATTATCATTAGTTATCACGCCTGCGATATCGCGCGGTGGAGGAAAGAATAGAATGATTATTTCATGGAATATTACTAAGGAATGTCAGCTTAAGTGTAAGCATTGTTATCGGGACGCAGGAGTAAAACAAAAAGGCGAGTTAACAACAGCCGAAGGGCTTGATCTGATCGAGGAGATCGCCAAGGCAGGTTTTAAAATCCTTATCATTAGCGGTGGAGAGCCGTTGATGCGGGCGGATGTTTATGATCTGATCCGCCATGCCAAGGCGCAGGGGATCCGTCCGGTTTTGGGATCGAACGGTCTGTTGATCACGCGGGAAGTAGCTCGAAAGCTTAAGGAGGCAGGCCTGGTTCGTGCCGGGATCAGCCTTGATAGCATTAGTGAGAATGTTCATGATGATTTCCGTCAGGAACAAGGCGCCTGGAAGGGCACTATCGCGGCCATGAAGATCTGCCGTGAGGAAGGGCTGGATTTCCAGATCCACACGACGGTCACGACCTACAATTATAAAGATGTTGAGAAGATCACGGATCTTGCTGTTGAGCTTGGCGCCAAGGCGCATCATATTTTCTTTCTTGTTCCCACAGGAAGAGGGAAAGATATGGATGCGGTCATCCCTGATGATAAATACCAGGAGCTTTTACAGAAGATCATGAAGAAGCAGGGAGAGGTGTCGATCGAATTGAAACCGGTCTGCGCACCGCAGTTTGTTCCTCTTGCTAAAGATTTGGGGCAGTCGACACGGTTTCAGAAGGGTTGTTTGGCCGGAACGAGTTACTGCGTCATTCTTCCTAACGGGGACGTTCATCCCTGTCCGTATTTCCCGGTTCGTGTGGCTAATGTCAGGGATCAGAAATTCAGCGAGATGTGGAAAGAGCATTCTCTTTTTAAGGAGTTGCGTGAGGCCAATTATACAGGGCAGTGCGGCGCCTGTGAGCACAAGATGTCCTGCGGCGGATGCCGTGCCCGGGCCTATGCCGAAAGCGGCGATTATATGGACTTTGATCCAGCGTGTATCTATCATTGAAAGTAGACGATGACCTCTAAAGATAAAGCGGTGATCAAAAAACTTCAGCCAGAATTTCCTTTGGCATCTCGGCCTTTTGCGGTTCTTGCTGATCAGGCGGGGATCTCGGAAAAGGAAATGATCACTTTCTTTAAGCGTTGCAAAAAAGACAAGGTTCTCCGCTACATGGCTCCGATGTTTGATATGAGAAAACTTGGCATTGTCTCGAGTTTGATCGCGATGCGTGTTCCTGAGAAAAAGATCACAAAGACGGTCAAGGTGATCAATGCCTATCCGAATATAAGCCATAATTATCTTCGGGCTGATGATTATAATGTCTGGTTCACGGTTAGCGCTGCGTCTGAACGCAGGATGAATACGATCCTCAAAGAGATACGGAACAAGAGCGGCGTCGAAGATATGCTCAATTTAAAAACGAGAAAAGTTTTTAAAAGCCGGGCGGTGTTTGATCTATGAATAAGGTGTCCCGAAAAATTCTCTTTGCCTTAAGCGAACCTTTTGCGCTTGTACCTGAGCCATATGCTTTGGTTGCCAAGAAGATCGGTATCAGTGAGATGAAACTGATCGATCAGATCGCGCAGTATCAGGAGGAAGGGATCATCCGACGTCTCGGCATTGTTTATGGCCATTTTAAGATGGGCTTCAGTGCCAATGCCTTAGTGGTCTGGAAGGTGGCTGAATCGGACCTAGAGAATACGGGAAAGATCTTCGCGGGGTTTTCTGCCGTCACGCATTGTTACGCTCGTCAGTCATACCCTCAGTGGCCCTATAACCTTTACACCATGGTCCATGCCAAAAGCGATAAGGAAGCCCAGGCAACCATTCGTCAAATGGCTTCAAAGGCCGGCCTTCAAGAATACAAGAAGTTATCAACGCTCAAGGAATTCAAGAAGATCAAAAGCGATCTTAGGGAGATCCTCTCATGAATCATGTCCAGTCTAAGAAACTATTTCAACAAGCGCTTCGTTATTTTCCTGGCGGGGTCAACAGTCCTGTAAGAGCTTTTGGTTCTGTTGGCGGAAGCCCTTTGTTTATCAAGAAAGGAAAAGGCGCCAAAATCACGGATGAAGATGGAAATTCGTATATTGATTATGTCATGAGTTGGGGAGCTTTGATCCTTGGTCATGCTGTTCCTGAGGTGGTGGCCGCTGTTTCTAAGGCCGCAGGATCGGGTTCGAGTTTTGGAGCACCGACAAAGGCAGAGACGGATCTAGCGGAAGTGATCACGAAAGCCATCCCGTCCATTGAAAAATTACGGTTTGTGAGTTCCGGCACAGAGGCGACCATGAGTGCGATCCGCGTAAGTCGCGGGTTTACAGGACGCGACAAGATCATCAAGTTCGACGGCTGTTATCACGGCCATTGCGATAGTCTTTTGGTTAAGGCTGGATCTGGCGCAGCAACACAGGGTATCCCTGGAAGTGCTGGCGTAACAAGATCTCTCAGTCGGGATACAATTGTATGCCCCTATAATGACAGGGAAGCCTTTCGAAAGATCCTTCTTCAACATCCTCAGGAGATCGCTTGCGTGATCATTGAGCCTATTGCGGCGAATATGGGTGTTGTCGAGCCTGATCCTGCGTTTCTCAAGGAAGTCAGGGCGCTTACGCTACAACAGGGCATTGTCCTTATTTTTGATGAGGTCATCACCGGATTTCGCTTCCATTTCGGTGGTGTACAAACTTTACAAAAGATCACGCCTGATCTGACCTGCCTGGGAAAGATCATTGGCGGAGGACTTCCGATCGGAGCTTACGGCGGAAAGAAAGAAATTATGGAATGCATTGCCCCTGATGGTCAGGTGTATCAGGCAGGCACTCTTTCCGGAAATCCTGTGGCTGTTGCCGCGGGTTTAGCCGTGATGAAGGCATTAAAGGGTAAGGATTATGCAGGGCTAAGCAAGAGGGCGGAATCCTTATGCGCTGGCCTGAGGGAAAGATTTTCACACAATAAGATTCCGGTCACGATCAATCGTGCAGGCTCTCTGTTTACGGTCTTTTTTTCGCCAGAAGCGGTCAAGGATTTCGAAACCGCAAAAGTCTCTGATACCAAAAAATATTCTAAGTATTTCTGGTCCATGCTTGAAACAGGCATAAATCTTCCGCCGTCACAATTTGAGGCGCAGTTTTTATCTTTCAGCCATACGGATAGGGATGCCAAGATTACGCTCAAAGCAGCAGAAAAGAAGTTTTAAGAATCCTTTTTTTCTTTTCAAATTTGGTCTATATTAAGTCCTATGCTTCCTGATCATCTATACGTTATTTTCTTCTTTATTTTAGGGACTGGGTTCGTAGCCGCTGCTTTTGCGGCATCCTGGTTTCTAAGGCCTCGCGCGCCTTCTGTTGCGAAGAATTCTCCTTACGAATGCGGGGAAGTGATCCACGGCGATTCCCGCGTACAATTCAATATTCGTTACTATCTTGTCACTCTTATCTTCGTCATCTTTGACGTGGAAATACTGTTTACCGTGCCATGGGCCGTTGTCTTTCGGCAGTTGGGCATGACGGCCTATGTGGAAATGGTCATTTTTATCGGCGTTTTAGCGCTCGGCCTTGTCTATGCCTGGAAGAAAGGAGCCCTGGAATGGCTGTAAACGAGAAGATCCTGGGTTCAGAATATATTGAGAAAGTCCCTGGCGGTGGGTTTGTCCTGGCCAGAACAGATGACCTTTTTAATTGGGCTAAAGGGGCCTCCTTGTGGCCGTTAACCTTTGGGCTCGCCTGCTGCGCGATCGAGATGATGGCAACCGGCGCATCACATTTTGATATTGACCGGTTTGGTTCCGGTGTTTTTCGAGCCAGTCCACGCCAGTGCGATGTCATGATCGTCTCGGGTACGATTTGTATCAAGATGAAGGAAACGATCAAAAGACTTTATGACCAGATGCCTGAACCCAAATATGTTATTGCCATGGGCAATTGCGCCATCAGCGGTGGAATTTTCTATCACGACAGTTATTCCGTAGTAAAAGGGGTTGAAGAGACGGGGATTCCTGTGGATGTCTTTGTGGCCGGGTGCCCGCCGCGTCCCGAGAATCTTCTTCATGGGATCATTAAACTCCAGGAAAAGATTAGAAGCAAACAGGGAAAGACGGCTTAATTTGGATACCGCAGCTATTATTCAAAGCATTAAGGACCGTTTTCCAGGTGCTGTGGCTGAACAGACGCCGGGATGGGTGACTATCAACAAAGAGAACCTGATCGATGTGGCCCGTTTTCTTAAGGATGGTCCGTCAGAATTCTCAAGTCTCCATTGTCTGACAGCTGTTGACCGTAAAGAAACTGTCGAAGTTGTTTATCACTTTTATTCTTTTAAACAGCGCATCATGTTGACCGTAAAAGTGATCCTTCCCAATGCTGATCTTGTCATTGATTCCTTGACGCCTTTATGGGGCGCAGCGGACTGGCTCGAGCGTGAAGTTTACGATCTTTTTGGCGTACGCTTTCAAAATCATCATGATTTACGTCGTATCATGAATCCAGACAGCTGGACAGATCATCCCTTGCGTAAGGACTTTAAAATGGCTGGGTTCATTCCCAGGCCAGTGAAGTGAGGCTATGGAACTCCAGGAATTGATCATCAATATGGGCCCACAACACCCCTCGACGCATGGGGTATTGTATTTACAGCTGAAGCTGAATGGAGAAGTGGTCCTTGATTGCCAGCCGCATATCGGATATCTTCACCGCTCTATCGAAAAGATTGCGGAAAACCGTTCTTTGACCCAATTCATTGCTTTTACGGACCGGCTTGATTACATGGCTTCGATGAATAACAATCTCGGTTTTTGTTTGGCTGCAGAAAAACTTCTGGGGATTACAGCCCCACCCCGAGCACAATATATCAGAGTGATCGTTGCTGAATTGAATCGCATCGCCAGCCATTTGCTTGCGATCAGCACCTTTGCGCAGGACTTGGGAGCGTACGCGACCCCTTTATTTTACGCCCTGCGTGATCGTGAAAAGATCTTACAGATATTTGACCAGCTTTGCGGTCAACGCTTGACCTACAATTATTTGCGCGTGGGAGGGGTTTCGGGAGATATTCCTGTTGGTGTGGATCTGTTGATCAAGGATTTTATCAGTTATGAACGGCGGATGTTGGCCGAATATCAGGATCTTCTGACGGGAAATATTATTTTTTGTGTGCGATCCAAGAAGATCGGGATCCTTCCCAAAGAATTGGCGATCAATTATGGCGTGACCGGAACCAGCCTGCGGGCCTCAGGTGTCAAGTGGGACTTGCGCAAAGACGAGCCGTATCTGGCTTATGATAAATTTGATTTTAATATCCCGACAGGCCAGAATGGCGATTCCTTTGACCGCTACTATGTGCGAATGGTCGAGATGGAAGAGAGCCTGAAGATCATTGAGCAGGCGCTTGGGGCGCTTCCCGAAGGAGATCCTGTGGCCAAGGTCAACAAGGTCTTTCGTCCTACAGGAGAGACCTATATGCGGACCGAAAATCCCAGGGGAGAGTTGGGATTTTATATCGTAGGCGACGGGAATCCTTTTCCTTACAGGCTTAAGGTGCGCTCACCTTCATTTTCCAATCTTTCCGTGATCTCTCATTTAGTCAAGGGGTTGAACATTTCGGATTTGGTCTGTGTTTTGGGAAGTTTGGATATCGTGATGGGGGAGATCGACCGATGAATTATCCCTTGATCGACCTTGTGTTCCTTGTGGTAAAAGGGGTTTATATCCTGGCCTTTTTTGCGGTCAATGCCATGTTCCTGATCTGGCTTGAACGAAAGGTCTCGGCCAAGGTCCAAAATCGTCTGGGCCCCATGGTCGTTGGGCCACATGGATCTTTACAACTTATTGCCGATACGGTGAAACTTCTTTTAAAAGAGAACATTGTCCCGAGCAGCGCGGATCGTTTTGTCTGGTGGCTGGCTCCGTTCTTTGTGGCGGTGCCCACGATTGCCGCATTCCTGTGTGTTCCGTTCAGCAATGTCTGGATCGTGCGAGATTTAAATGTAGGTGTTCTTTTCATCTGCTCTATTACCTCTGTCTGCGTTCTGGGCGTTTTCATGGCCGGCTGGGGATCGAATAACAAGTATTCGCTTCTTGGAGGCATGCGCGCCGCAGCGCAGATCATCAGTTATGAGGTGCCGCTTCTTTTGTCAGTTCTCGTCATTATTATGGAAGCAGGGACCTTGTCTATGCAGGGAATTGTTCATGCTCAGGAGGCGGGGCTTTTTCTCCTCAAGCCTAATGTGATGGTTGCTTTTCTTGTTTATCTTATTTCCGCAACTGCGGAAGTAAATCGAGTTCCTTTTGATATCCCTGAGGCTGAATCAGAGCTTGTTTCCGGTTATCATACAGAATATTCAGGAATGAAATTCGCGATGTTCTTTTTAGCAGAATACGCAAATCTTTTCATCATTTCTGCGGTCGCCGCAACCCTTTTCCTGGGAGGATGGATCGGATTCTTTCGTCCATCAGCGGTATGGTTCCTGCTTAAGGTGTATGGGATCATCAGCTTTTTAATGTGGGTCAGATGGACCTTGCCTCGTGTGAGGATGGATCAGATGATGGCCTTTGCCTGGAAAATTTTAACGCCCATCGCGCTTGTCAATATTCTAGTAACCGGGTTGTTGCTGGTCCTTAAAGGTTAATTATGTTAAGCAAGATCAATGATATTGTGGCAGGCTTTATCAGCATCCTGAAAGGGCTTGCCGTGACCGGAAAGAATATGCTCAAGAAACCGGTGACAATTCAATATCCTTTTGAAAAACCAGTCATGACTGAGAAATTCCGTGGATTGGTTGATCTATATCCAGAGAAATGTATCGCCTGTTCACAATGTGTTAAAATTTGTCCCACAGCAGCTCTTGACCTTACAGCGACGACTAATCCTGAGACCAAAAAGAGATTCCTTGGCGCTTTCTCTTATAATGGCGAGCTGTGCTGTTTTTGCGGTTTATGTCAGGAAGTTTGCCCCACAGCAGCTATGTATTTGAACAAGTGTTATGAGGTCGCGTATTACAAGCACGGAGACCTCACAAAGATTGACCTTCTTAAAGCGGACAAGTATCAGCACTTGACTCCGCCCAAGGTAAAGGGATTGAAGAAATGAACGAGGCCGTCTTTTACATCATTGCTTTCTTGGTTGGCGCGGGGGCTCTTTTGAGCGTAACCGTTCGAGATATTTTTCATGGGGCGATCTGGCTTGCTCTAACACTCATCAGCATTGCTTTTCTTTACTTCTATCTGGATGCGGGTTTTCTGGGTGTTATTCAGATCCTTGTTTATGTCGGCGGCATTATGGCCCTTTTTGTCTTTGCGATCATGCTGACCGCTAAAATAGGGGATCGGTCGATCAGTCAGGTCAATCGTCAATTCTGGCCAGGACTTTTGATCGCGGCAACGCTTTTCGTTGTCCTGGGCAAGGTCGTTATGGATGGCCCTTGGATGCGCCTTCAGGCAGGTAGCCCCGTGACAGATCTAAAGACCATTGGCACATCATTGGTCACGAGCTATGTTGTTCCTTTTGAATTCATCTCGCTTTTGCTTCTCGCAGCGCTGGTCGGGGCTGTTGTGATCGGAAAGGTGAAGAAATGATCCCCCTTGGACATATTGTGGCGTTAAGTCTTTTTCTTTTTTGTGTCGGCGTGTACGGCGTCCTCACACAACGCAATGCCATACGGTTTCTGATTTCGGTTGAGCTAATCCTGAACGCCGCAAATATTAATTTGATCGCTTTTAATAAATATTTGGGGTCGCCTGATGGTTTGGGACAGGTGTTTGCCCTTTTTGTTATCGGCGTGGCCGCCGCCGCAAGTGTTGTGGGGCTTATCCTTGTGATTGCGGTGTATCGATTAAGAAAATCTGTTAATACGGACGATTTTAATACGTTGAAATGGTAAATATTGCTCACTTGATCCCAGTTTTCCCGTTCCTTGCGTTTTGGCTCAATATAGCCTTTGGCCGGAGGCTTGGCAGAGGATCAGCTTATGTGTCAGTCGGAGCGTCACTCATTTCAACAGTCCTGGCCATCCTGGTCTTCATGGGGCTTAAGCCTGGGGGCGGCTCCTATGAACTTGCAACCTGGATTACGATCCATGATCATCCGATTACTCTTGGAATTATTGTCGACAGTTTGACCGTCATGATGCTTTTGGTCGTTACGATCGTAGGCACGCTGATCCAGATCTATTCGATCGGATATATGGGCGGGGATATCCGATTTTCAAGATACTTTGCTTATATTTCTCTTTTTATGTCGTCCATGCTGGGGCTCGTTTTAGCTGATAATCTACTGATGCTTTATATCTTTTGGGAGGGGGTGGGATTGTGCTCATGCCTCTTGGTCGCCTTCTGGTATGAAAAACCGGCCGCAGCCGCCGCAGGCGTGAAGGCTTTCGTGACAACACGAATAGGAGACACAGGTTTATTGATCGGTATTTTGATCCTTCTGGCGACGGGGCACTCACTTCGTTTTGCTGACATGGGAAGTCTTCCGGGATCTGAAATATTGATGGCCGTCGCAGCGCTGTTGATCTTTTTGGGTGCCATGGGTAAATCTGCTCAGTTTCCTTTACACGTATGGCTTCCTGATGCCATGGAAGGCCCTACATCAGTTTCTGCCTTGATTCATGCGGCGACCATGGTCGCTGCCGGTGTTTATCTTGTGGCCAGGTCTTATGTACTTTTTGCGATGCATCCGCTCGCGCTTCAAACGGTAGCGATTATCGGTGCGATCTCAGCGATAATGGCGGCTTCTATTGCCTGCACAGCGAATGATATCAAGAAAGTTCTCGCGTACTCAACGGTCAGTCAACTGGGGCTGATGATGCTCGCGCTTGGCGCTGGTGGTTTTACTGCTGGAACATTCCACTTGATGACACATGCGTTCTTTAAGGCATTGCTCTTCTTGGGTGCTGGATCAGTGATCCATGCGGTTCATACACAGGACATCCGTCAGATGGGCGGGTTGATCCATAAGATGAAGATCACGGGGGTTACTTTTATCATTGGCGCCCTGGCATTGGCAGGGATCATGCCCTTGTCCGGCTTCTGGTCAAAGGATGAAATATTCATCACCCTCTGGCAAAGCGGAAATCCTTTGCTGTTCGGAGCTGCTGTTCTTACGAGTTTCCTCACAGCGTTTTATATGGCCAGGGTCATCTTCCTGACATTCTTGGGAGAGCCTAGGACAGAAACCCATGCGCATGAATCTCCAGCCGTGATGACGTTCCCTCTTGTTATCCTTGCAGTCTTTGCCGCTGGCCTAGGGTTCATCGGGTCGCCCTGGTGTCACGGCGCTTTTCAAAACTTCCTTACGGGAGGGGAAGAGGCCGTTCATTTGAATTACGGAATGATCGTCTTTTCGACCGCATTAAGCCTTTCGGGAATAGGGCTAGCGTATCTCCTTATTGTCAAAGGATTCAAACTTCCCGGGTCAGACTGTCCCTGTAGAAACTGGTTTATTCGCCTAGTTGAAAACAAATATTACGTTGATGAGCTTTATGATGTTGTTTTTGTTCAGACTTTTCACAAAATCTGTGAGGCCATGAAAAGATTTGATCAGTTGCACATTGATGGCGCTGTCAATGGCGTTTCTACTATTGTGGCTTTTTGTGCTCAGGCAGTAAAACGCCTTCAAACAGGTCTTGTTGAAAATTATCTCTTAATGCAGGCAGGTGGAGTACTGGCGCTCCTATTGTTTATTTTAGGAAAATTATGCCGTATCTTTTAACAACTATTATTTTTCTTCCGCTTCTTGGCGCTTTGGTAGTGGCCTTGATCCCGGGCAATTGCGATAAGATCATTCGCATGACCGCGATTGCTTTTAATGCTGCTGTTCTCATGGTCGTTGGTGTGCTATGCCTTCTTTTTGACCGTACGAGTGGCAGCATGCAGTTTACGGAAACACATCCCTGGATCCCTCAGGCCGGCATTCACTACACAGTCGGGGTGGACGGGATCAGCCTGGCCTTAGTCTTTTTGACCGCTTTGCTGGGATTTCTGGCCTGCCTGGCATCCAACACGATCAAATCAAGAATTAAGGAATATTTCATTGTCTATCAGATCCTGATGACCGGCATGCTGGGAACATTCCTTGCCCTGGATCTTGTGGTTTTTTATATCTTTTGGGAAACAGTCCTGATCCCCATGTTTTTTTTAATTGGAATATGGGGTGGACCTCGCCGGGAATATGCGGCCTGGAAGTTTTTCTTTTATACATTGGCAGGTTCGGTCGTGATGCTCCTGGCAATCATCGGGATCTATTTTCTTTCAACTCCACATACTTTTAATATGTTGGAACTGGCGTATTCATCGCCACTCTTGAGTAGGACGCTTCAGGCCATACTCTTTCTCATGTTCTTTTTTGCATTTGCCATCAAGGTTCCTGTGTTTCCTTTTCACACCTGGTTGCCCGATGCGCACGTGGAAGCGCCGACCCCTGTGAGCGTGATCCTGGCAGGCGTTCTTCTTAAAATGGGGACATACGGACTCTTTCGCGTTTGTGTGCCATTCTTTCCTGAAGCTGTGGCTATGTTCGCCTGGTCTCTAGGAGTTCTGGGGGCTGTTAATTTGATCTATGGAGCATGCGCTGCTTTTGCGCAGACGGACTTCAAAAAGCTGATCGCCTATTCATCCGTTAGTCATATGGGATTTGTCTTGCTGGGCCTTGCGGCGATGAACAGCACGGGATTTAATGGCAGCATCCTTGAGATGTTCAATCACGGTATCATTACTGGCGCGATGTTCCTTCTAGTTGGGGTGGTTTATGAGCGGTCTCATACGCGTGAATTTTCGGCTTTTGGGGGATTGGCCTCGACAATGCCCAGGTATGCATTTTTCCTGACTTTTATGGCCTTGGCATCTCTGGGATTACCAGGCCTCAGCGGATTTGTGGGAGAATTCCTATCCTTAGCTGGTATTTTTATAACATTTCCAAAACTGGCCATTATTTCTGCGATCGGCCTTATCGCCGTCGTTGTCCTCTTTTTGGTCATGGTTAAAAAAGTGCTGTGGGGAAAGCCTAAGGAAGGTGTCGTCTGGTCTGACATGAGCATGGGGGAAGTGGCAGTGATTATGCCTTTATTAATTCTTGTCCTTATTGTCGGGTTTTATCCTGATGCGATCTTGGACTTCCAAAAACATACCGTTGATGTTTTGGTGAAAACCTTATGATGAATTCACTTCAATTTATCAAGCCAGAGTTAGTGCTCACAGCCGCAGGGCTCATGCTTCTTGTATGCGGTGTTTTTGGCTTGCGCAGAAAACCTTTGGGCTTGATCGCACTCATGGCCATTGTCATTGGCTTTTTCTCTCTGCCCATGACACTGGATTCATCCTCCATGGTTTTCTCTGGCATGTTAACCAATGATGTCTTTTCTTTTGTTATGAGGGCTCTTGTTCTTGTGGCTACAGGATTAGCTGTTCTCATGTCAATTGGTTACAGCTGGTCTGATCATGATGATGCGGGAGAATATTATTTCTTTCTGTTAGTAGCTGCGATCTCCATGATGCTCACCGTTAGCGCGACGAATCTTCTCATGATCTATCTTGCGATCGAAACCCTGTCGATCGTATCTTATGTTCTGGCGTGTTCATTCAAAAAAGATCTTTATTCCACAGAAGCAGGGCTCAAATATTTCCTTTTCGGCGCTCTATCAACAGGAATTATGCTTTATGGGATATCGCTTGTATATGGCCTTTTAGGAACGTTGAGCCTTCCCGCCATCGGACTCAAGTTGGCCGCAGGGGGGATTCATGAGCCAACACTAGTTCTTGCCGGGTTACTTGTTTTTGCAGGATTCGCCTTTAAAGCATCCCTTGTTCCTTTTCATATGTGGGTCGCTGATGTGTACGAGGGGGCACCGTGGCCTGTTGCTGCATTCTTTTCGATTGGCCCCAAAGCCATCGGATTTGCTCTTTTGGCGAGAGTATTCTTCGGATTCCCCGCTTTCCTGACATCAGGATGGGAGGGGATAGCTGTGTTTCTGGCGATCGCGACCATGACCATAGGCAATTTCTCCGCATTCCATCAAGAGAGCGTAAAACGTCTTCTGGCGTTTTCTTCTGTGGCCCAGGCAGGATACATATTAGCCGGCCTTGCCGCAGGAGTGTTAGGCTTGAAGGCCGCATTTTTTTATATCGTGATCTACACGTTCATGAACATGGGGGCCTTTGCGTGCGCATCCTTCTTATCATCTGAACGCGCCCCTCTGGAATCATTCAAAGGCATGGGACGTCGGGCGCCAGGATGGGCCCTTGTTTTTTCCATCTTCCTGTTATCCCTGGCAGGCCTTCCGCCGCTGGCTGGATTTCTCGCAAAATTCTTTGTCCTTGTGGCTGTCATTGACGTAAAGCAATATTTCCTGGCTACTGCCGTTGTTGTTAATAGCGTTGTCGCCTTCTTTTATTATTTAAAAGTGATCAAAGTTATGTATTTTGAAGATTCCCCGGATTCTCAGCCCATCCGTATCCCTGTAAGCGGGATGATAGTTCTCGCCATTTGTCTCTCAGCTGTTCTCTTGTTCGGATTCTGGCCTCAGTTAATAATGAACATTCTCGCCTTGATCTTTGCCTAAACAGAATTCATTTCTTTATAATCTTGGAAATTTTCTTTATTGAATCGGGAAGAGAACAAAGATCGCTGTATCCCATAGGGCATGAGATATGATCACGGGCCAAAGGGCCCCCAGCTTTTTATACAAGTATCCCCAAAATGCTGCACAAATCAGGGCGGCCATAAAGAGCATGAAATTCATCGCATAACAGTGAACGCCAGCGTACAACAAGGTTGCGATGACGTAACCTTTATTAGGACCGAGTTTAACCATCAGGCGTTTCTGCAGGAATCCTCTCCAGAATATCTCTTCTGCTGGTCCTATCCAACAAAGCAAAAGCATCCCGATCATCATCGGTGACATCTGACTTTTTGTGCTATAAATCTGGCCCACTTGACTTTGAGCAAAGGGGATCAATAATACGCTTAATTTGTGTCCAATAAAGAATATTGAGTAAAGGATGATAGCTGAAAAAAGTCCCACCAGCATATATGACGGTCTAAAATTCCAATGTCCTGACTGAGATTTGTCTTGAGAACAAAGCGCAGTAATCGCCAGAATGCCAGATGCGATCGTCATACCGATCCAAAAATTTATGTATTGTGACATTTGAGGATAAAAAAGAATGAACCAGAAAATATGGGCCGCAAGATATGAGGCAATAAGGATAAGATTCATCGGAGTATCGTTGCCAGTCCAAGAGATAACGTGAAGAGTATTCCAAAGACAAGATGCAGCTGAGCTGTCTGAACGTCCATCGTTGCGATTGCCTTTAAATCGTCCTCCTGAACCCGGAGGATCTCTTGAATATTCTTGATAGCTAACGGTAAAGATAAAAAGACAGCTAAAGAATGCCAGGGAAGAATACCGCTGGCTGCCATCAACAAAACTCCTATATATGCTGTAGCCAACAACAAGAAATATTCTGCTTTAGACCCACGAAGGCCCAGAATAAGGGCCATCGTTTTGATACCTGCAGTGGAATCTGTGCGCATATCTCGAATATTATTCGCATGTAAAATTCCGGTGACAAGAAATCCTAGAGGAACCGAGGCAAGAACGATCTGCAAGCTGTGCATTCCTGTAATAGCATAATAAGCGCCCCAAATTAACAATGGGCCGAAGAGAAGAAAAACCATAACATCACCCCAGGCCAAATATTTGAGACCCAGTGGTTTCGCACTATAAAAATATCCTCCTAAAACACCCAAAAGGCCAATTGCCAATATAACGGGGCCGCGCCAAAAAACAATAATAAGGCCCATTATCGATCCCAAAGAGAAAAGAATGATGCTTTCAATGAACATGTGGCGCGCAGGCATAAGATCATCAACCAGGACCCGACTTGAACCAAACGTTGTCTTCTTGTCTACGCCATTTATATAATCGTAATAATCATTGATGCAATTAGTTCCCGCATGAAGAAAGATCATGCCCATAATAATTAATGGAAGAAGAGGCCAGGCTACAGGTGTTTTGATCCATAAGGCGTAAACTAAAGCTAGTAAGACCGGAATTACTGCTGCTGTAAAGAAAGGCGCCCTGACCGCCTGAAACCAAATAGAATATGATGAGCGAGTTTTAGCAATAACCATTCAAACATCCTATGTATGGGAATTTGTTAATCCAAAATAATTTATGTATTTATTAAAGTGTTTAAATGTAACAAAGAATAGGCATCCAGGCAAGAACGATTTAAATATAAGGAAGACCGTCTAAATCAAAAAAGAACCCTATTTACTGTTCTTTATTCCGCTCCAGGCAACAACTTCTTTCATCCAGACAGGGTATGGTTTAAAGATCAATCCGTGCCCCTTACCCGTTTGTGTTATGACATTCTTGATTTTTGTTACTCTTTTAGAAGCCTTAAGAAGCGATTCCGCTGAAACTTGAGATGTATCTGATTTGTCATAAATTGACAAAATTTCACCCCAAAGCTTCATTGGCTTTCTCTTGAGAAGGTTGCTAAAAAGGCCTGCCAGGAACACATATTTGATTTCTTTATTTTTAAGCTGATTAGACACTTTTGTGACTATCATGCCGCCTTTAGATGCCCCTACAACCGTAATATGAGAAGGGGGGACGCCCGCATTTAATAAGCTTTCTATCCATTTCGTTGTTTTTGTTGAATACTGATCAACATCTGTATTCTTGCCTCGAATCTCACTGATTGTAACAAATCCTTCTTTAGAGAAACTATTCACAATATTAAAATATTCATACGTCCCGTAATCAGGGTTTTTGGGGTTGCCACCAGACCCTTCAACTATCTTTCCGTGAAGATAGAAGAGATAGAATTTACTTGGATCCGGTTTTTCGGGTGGAGTTTTAAGAGCGGTATTATGCTGTATCGCTGGCATTAATACCGTTACACTGCTACTAAGCGACAAGAATGATAAACCGATTGTTGCAAGGATTAAGAATATAAGTTTAATTCTCATGCGGCTCTCGGGAAATAGAAACATTTCATATTACACAAGCGCGAAACAAATAATTTCTTAATAAAACTATTTAAAGATATTTATTTGTAAATATTTTATCACAAGAAATAACAATCAGCCGCAAGAAACCTTACTAAAAAGCACTGTTATACCTGGTTCTAATTACTGAACGCCAATTCACAACTTCCTCTAGCAGCACAGTACATAGAGAGAAGATTCTTACACAAAGGGCAGTGTTATTTTCTTATATTTGACATTATTTCCTTTTAATTATTCCCTATCAAGATATATTAAGTTTATGAATAATGAAGTCTTTTTAGACCGATTGGAACGTGCGTATCAAATGGAAGAAGAAATGGCGGGAACGCTGATCGATCTTTGCCATCCAAAGGCATTGCCCGAGGACATTCCAGTTGATGTGCGTAAGCGCATCCAAACCATTCTTTTAAGTATTAAAGCAGACACGTTACGCCACAAAGATATTATAGCGGAAGCCAAAAAGAGAGTTTCTTTATGATGGACCGTAAAATCCTTGAAGCACGGGTACGTCAGCTTTTGGCAGCAGATCAGAATGCTTTGGCTATATATACAGAATTGGCAGAGTTAACGACGGATAAAGAGCTGCGCGCTTCATTTTTAGGCGTTATCAAAGATGAAAAGCGCCACGCGATCTTAGATCAAGAGATATTGACACTCTTGGAGGCATAACCATTGTCTGATAAAAAACGGTCCATTGAATGGCTCAAACTTCTGGAAATTTTTCTCTCTTTTCTTCTCATTCCAACAGTTGTTTTCTACTGCGTTGGCCTCTATCATCCGGCTTTTCTCAATTTTTCGTATTATCTTGTTCTGTAGCTTTTCATCTTTCAGGCAGCTCTTTCTTATTTGTACTCCTTAACAGGGATCAGTAGAAAGAAATTCAAAGAACGTCCCGCGACCCAAAACAAGCCTATACCTAAAACCACATTCATGGTGAGTGCGTATTTGCCAAATGAACTGGATGTTGTTGAAGATACTATCTTGAATATTCTGCAACGCGTTGAGCGACCTGCAATGGGGATCGAGGTATTCTTGGCGTATAACACGCCGCATATGGAACCGATCGAGTTGCGGTTGCGTGAACTCGCTTATAAATGGCCTGAACTTATTTTAGCCAATGCGTACGGGTCTAAAAGTAAGAGTGAGAATTTAAATTATGCCCTGGATATGGCTTCCGGAGAAATGATCGTACTTTTGGATGCCGATCATTTGGTCATGCCAGATTGTCTAGCTTCGGCCTGGCGTTGGCTTGATGGAGGTTATAGCGCTGTTCAGGGAAGGTGTAAAATACGTAACGGTAAGGCAAGTTTGGTATCAGCGTTGGTGGAAGTTGAATTCGAGGCTATTTATGGCATCAGCCATCACTCTAAATCATGGCTTTTTGATTCAGCTCTTTTTGGAGGAGCCAACGGATACTGGCGCGCTTCGGTGATAAAAAAGATGAAATTTCGAAAAGACAGACTGACTGAGGACATTGATTTGACGCTGCGCGCAACCCTCGAAGGGAACCATCTTGTTCATGACCGATCGATCGTTTCGACTGAACTAGCGCCAATAACGGTAGGAGGGCTATGGTTTCAGCGTAAGCGATGAGCACAGGGATGGTTTCAATGCTCAATGGAACACCAATGGCCTGTCTTTATATCGTCGCAATTAAATGTTCTTCAGAAATTTATGTGGACGACCCTTCTTGCATGGAGAGTTATTTATGACATTCTTGGACATTTTCTTTTTCCAATTGTCTTTGCTTTTTGGTTGACACGCGGACAAGTAGCTTTACCAATGAACGGGTTTATCTGGTTCGCGTTATTCTTTACCTTCTTTAGTGGTCCATTTGAAGCCTTGATAGCGTATAAGAACGCGACGCTTCCCAAAGCATCCATCATTCAGTATTTTTGTTATGCGTTCTTAGCCTTTCCTTATACGATGTTTAAAAATACGATTCAGGTTGTTGCAATCCGGGACGAACTGGTGGGGGTAAGGGAGTGGGTTATTTCTCAAAGGGACAAATGAAGGTCAGAATAAGAAACAGTTTTCTTTCAATGTTAGCAAGCGCCTGTTTGATGACAAGCGTATTTGCACAGAATACTTTTGACGACCAGTTGCGTACAGCGCGAAGTTTTGTTGAACAGAAAGCATACGCCCAAGCCCTTCAGATTTATGTTCGCATTGAGAGCCAGTTACGCCAAGATCCTGGATTGCTTATCGAATGGGCACGGGTCTATACATATGCGGATGACCATGCGCAAGCGATAAAACTCTTTGAGGAATTACGCGCTACATATCCTGAAAGATCTGAAGAGATTTTACGTGAACTAGGGGATCAATACTTGTGGAGCGGGCAAATTCCTAAGGCGATCGCTGTGTATAAAGAAGCCCTGCTATCGCCAGAAAGTGATTTGAAAGTATTTCTTAGATTAGCACAGACGCTTCTTTCCAATGATCAGAATGTTGATGCTTTAAAAACATATGATGCGGCGCTGAAACGTTGGCCTAATAGCAAAGATGTAATTCTAGCCAAGGCCAATGCGCTGAGTTTACTTGATAGGCTTGAAGAGTCATACGCTCTGTATCAGAAGGTCTTAGATCAAAATGCAGACGATCTTACATCCCTTACTGGTCAGGCTAAAGTTTTGGTGTGGCAGGGGTATCTCCGTCGAGGAATCAGCCGGTACGAAGACATCCTGAAGAAATATCCCAAGAATCCTGATGCGATTGATGGACTTGCCTTTGCTTTGCATTGGCAAGGAGAAGATTCGGCTGCGGCTAAAAGATTTGAAGAACTTTTGGCGTTTGAACCAGATCGTCAAGAAGCGCAAAAAATGTACACGAAAATAAAGGGTGCTCCGGGCTCCTTTATCAAGGCGTATGGACGGTTTACGAATGATAGCACTCCCCAGACTGTTTTTACAAATGGTGCCCGTGTGGGGACTCATCTAAATGATTCTACATCAGTGGAAGGTATTTACGAACATCAGATCCTACGAAAGAAGAATGCTCAATATTCGACGATATCTGCTAACCGCGAGGGGGTAGGAATAAGTCAGCATTTTGGGCTGGATCATGAGCTAAACGTATTTGTGCATCAGACCCATTTTAATAAAATCAATTTTGATCCTTTTACGATGAATACATGGTTTACATATAAGCCAGATGACTTGTGGCGTTTTGATGCTGCCTATGAACGGGAAACATTTGAAGACAATGATGCGCTTTTTCATAAAATCATTACCAACAGCGGCTCGCTGTCTGTCGATTTCAGACCGAACCGTTTCTGGCTTTTCGGAACAAAATATAAACGGGGATATTATAGCGATCACAATGATCAAGATCAGGTCTTCAGTAATGCAGAATATCGTCTGATGCAGAAGCCTTTTATAAAGATCTTCTTTAATGATTACTATTCGGATTGGGGAGAGCCGGAGCTACGCCATGGGTATTTTAATCCCCGCACGCTTCGTTCAGATACGTTGGGGCTTTATTCGGGCATAGATGTGACGAATAAATTGTTTGTTGAGGCCAAAGCCGCGGGCGGTTATGAATTCCAGAAAAAAAGTGATACGCAGCATAAAATATCAAATCATCCCTTGTGTTATGGTTGGCTGAGTATTAATTATCGCGCTACGGACAGCTGGCTTCTGACAGCCTCAACAGATTATTTCACAACATGGCCGGATCACGATCAACGCTCTTATCAAAAAAGGGGAGCCTATTTAAGCGTTACATATAATTTTGGAGCCAATCATGTGGGCCTGAAAGAAGCGGGCAGGCCATCACGATCCGCAGGAGCCGAGTTTGGGAGCCCATAACCTCTAAAGAATAAAAACATTCTTCGTTTCTATTTCCTTTTTATCTTTAAAAAACAATCCCTAATCAGTCTCAAATATCACCAAAACTATCCAGACCATCCAGTTACTAAAACGCCCTTCGAATAGTGAATTTTAGAGGTAAAGAGATACATTTTGCTTATCTGCCGGACAATATAGGGGAGATCTGAGTGCTATTAGCGAAGATTTTCCAATACCCACTGGTAAAAACGAGTGGTCACTTTAACCATTTCATCCGCATCCGTGCGTCTGGCGCTGCGGCTCTCGTACTGAACCATATTTTTGCGGGCAATGACCTTACGAAGCTGTTTGGCCTTTTCCGCTGCTCCTTCTAACGCTATTAAGGAAACCAACTCACAGACATCAAGATGATCCTGAGAGATCGAACGCACGCCTCGATGGTGAACACAGATGGCATCGGCTGACGAAATCGCGCATTGCACGGCTAGTGTGGAAGCCGCATTCCAATTCTCGGCATTATAGGCAACGATCATCTGCTCATAATTATCGGTCGCCTTTTTTAAATAATCACTGGCCGCTAAACGGCTTTCCTCGCGAACCTTTGTTTCTTTGGGTGTCATCTCATATCTCCAGTGGTTCTTTACCGTACAAAACAGAATAAGCTTTCATCAAGGTTGAAATGGGGGGGCTGTTTCTTTTTAACATCTTGCTAAAATCATCTGCAGTCTTGATATAAGCATCAAGCCGTATCCTAAAATAAGACGCAAAATCAACAGCAATGGGCCCTAGGAACGCATCGCTGGCTTTTTCCAGATCTGCCGGAGCTTTCACTATGACCGCAAGATCCAAATCACTGCCTTGCTTGGCATTCCCTTGCTGAATACTGCCATAAAGGATGACGGAAACAATGGAGGAAAGAATTCCCGTATCTTTCATGCCCTGGATCAGCTTATCTTTGGCATCTTTCTTCCAGTTGCCCTCTGCATTAAACATTGGCAGAAGAATTTTCTGAACAATCCGGTCTTTGTGGTTCAAAACGTAAACATGCTGATTTCCAAGGAGCTCCATTGTGACAACACCCAGAGCATGTAATGCTTTCAAAGAATCATGCGTTGAGGGGATAGAAAAACCCGTAGCACGCGCAATTTCGCTGCCTCCCATACGCCGGTCAACCCCTAAGGATAAAACCCTCAATATGGCGACCTTGGCCTGGGAGTCTAAAATTCGTTCTAAAGGGCGGATATGGTTCATAAGGATTTTCTTACGTTCATTAGGCTAACCTTACGAGAAGCATACCATGTATTTGATGATTGTCAACGGCCATAAACGCAAAATCGCGATAATATTTACCCCAAAACACTCACAAAACTCATCTATCTCTAATGCCAATATTTCGGAAGTGCTCATTTTGGGCACATTTATTTAAGCGAATATTGACGATGATCAGCACTTCCGAAAACAAAGTCCAAATGCACTGATTTAGAGATAAAGAGATAAATACGGGCGCAATTTCAAGACGTACTCCCTCATAAATGGGGGGGGAGAGATAAGGGAATCCTTCGGAATGTCAGAATCCCCGTCGTTGATCTTCAAACAAAGAAAAAGCCCACCAGATATCTCTGATGGGCTTCTTTAAATGGCTCCCCCGCGAGGGCTCGAACCTCGGACACTGTGGTTAACAGCCACATGCTCTACCAACTGAGCTACAGGGGAATGAATTCGTAAAAAACAATCGTTTTACGTCACATTCACGCGGTCGTTAAAACGTGTTGAATTATACAGAAAAATACTTTATTGTCAACATACAGAGCTAAATTGCTTTTATTCCATATTCTTTCCGTAAAGTGCTATAAAGAAACATCGGAGAATCGCATGCCAAAGAAAATCCTGATCATTTCTGGAAGCCCCAAGAAAGATGGCAACACAACTGCCCTGATCGAGTGGTTTCAAGAAGGGATCATCACCAAAGGTGGCATACCAGATATTGTTTACGCTGCTTTTCTTAAATACAAGTTCCCTGGATGCACTTCCTGCAGGGCATGTCAGAAGTCAGAGAAATATGAATGTGTGATCGATGATGACGCAAGGTCTGTTCTTCTTAAGATGGCTAAAGCGGACATTATTGTCATGGCAACTCCTCTTTATTTCTTTGGTCCCAGTGCTCAACTTAAAATCATCATGGACCGGATGTTCTCTCTTTACAAATGGGACAATGCGGCCGGCACCATGAAAACGCCTTTACAGGGAAAAACACTGATCCTTTTAGCCAGTGCTTTTGAAGGGGAAGGTCTCGATGCTCTCGAGAAGCCATTTACCCTCATAGCGCGCTACACAGGGATGTCTTTTGATTCTCTGATCATTGCCAACGCCGGGGTATCAGGTGATATACGAAATAAGGACGGCGTAAAAGAAAAGATCGTTGCGTTAGGAAAAAGAATTCTATAAAAGGAGATGTGTTTATGGCTGATGTCACAATTCAACTATTAAAGAATGGACCATTGTTAGTAACCGGAGTCATTGAGCTTAAGGATGCCCAGGGTAATTCGATTCAAACCAAGGACAAAACGATCGCTTTATGTCGTTGCGGCGGGTCTTCAAAAAAACCTTTTTGCGATGGTGCGCATGTAAAGGCGAATTTTCAGGGATAATTTCTAAAAGAGACGTTCTTAAACAAGTGTTTGGTAGAGAGCGAGTGTCTTTTGAGCAATGGCTGACCAGCTAAATTGGTCAATAGCACGTTTCCGTCCAGCTTGTCCCATTTTCTTGCGGCGCTCAGGATCCTTCATAAGGATATTGACGTTACTTGCGATATCTCTTGAAAACTTTTGCGCATCCAGCGGTTCGTAAGAACCATTTTCTCCTTGTTTCACATCAATCAATAATCCTGTCTCTTTATTGACCACAACCTCGGTAATGCCGCCTACGGCACTTGCAACAACAGGCGTTTCACAAGCCATTGCCTCTAGATTAATGATACCGAATGGTTCATAGATCGACGGGCAACAAAAAAGAGCCGCATGCGAATAAAGTGCTACTTTTGTCGGAACATCGACCATTTCTTGAATCCAAATAATACCTGAACGACGCTTCTGAAGAGAAGCGACATGCGCCTGCATTTCTGAGGCGATCTCAAGGGTATCCGGCGCCCCCGCACACAAAACAATTTGAAAATCTTTATCCATATGCTCAATGGCGTTCACCAGATGAATGATCCCTTTTTGACGAGTAATGCGCCCCAGAAAAAGAACATAGGGCTTGGCCAGGTCAATTCCGAAGGGAATAAGTTTTTCCGGGGCATGGACAGGATGGTATTCCTCCAGGTCAACCCCATTGTGAATAACAAGGATCTTTTCCGGTTCTACCTTGTAGAACTTGAGAATATCTTTCTTGGCATCTTCGGAGACGGCAATCAAGGCGTCTGCCATTTCAATAGCTGTTTTCTCAACCCAGCAGGAAAAATCATATCCGCCCTTAAGTTGCTCGCGCTTCCAAGGGCGTAAAGGTTCAAGAGAATGAGTTGTGATGACAAGAGGGATCGAATAGTTCATTTTGGCAATAATACCACCTAAATGCGTGTACCAGGTGTGACAGTGGACAAGGTCAGCATCAATATTAACGGCGTTAAAATCCAGACACCGTTGAGCTGCCCCAAAAACAGCCTGTAATGGCTTAGGGGCCGAAAAATGTTCATTTCTTAAAGGGAAGCCTGTAACTGTGAGGGACCCGTTCTTCAAGTTCTGTTCGCCGAAACAACGTACATCAACCTCGCAAAGCTTGGCAAGTTCACGGCTCAAGTAGTCGACATGAATGCCGGCACCACCGTAAATGGCAGGAGGATATTCATTAGTCAAGATCTGAACTTTCACGCGCCCTCGTCGATTTGATATTGCCGTGATTTACGA
Organism: Candidatus Omnitrophota bacterium; assembly: GCA_015228785.1. Classification (GTDB taxonomy): domain Bacteria; phylum Omnitrophota; class Gorgyraeia; order Zapsychrales; family Fredricksoniimonadaceae; genus JAAYZZ01. Next base: position 40,051 of record JADGCU010000001.1, on the reverse strand, counting down.
TTCGTATTGATTTTAAAGGAAATTCATAGATTATCAACTTGTCATTTTAAAATCCAGCCGATGATGTTAAAATGCCACCCATTAGATTCTTAATAGTAAGAAAGGATATTTCATGGCAAAGAAGGTGACAGTTAAAGAATCGAACCTAAAGCAAACTATAAGCGCCCATCCGCGGGTCATTATTGAAAAAGTCACACCTCAGATCGATGGGGGGATCTTTCCTATCAAGCGTGTTGTGGGAGATCGTGTTGTTGTGCGTGCCAATGTTTTCGCCGATGGCCATGACCAGGTCAAAGCAGACCTTCTTTATCGAATGGCATCTGAATCAAATTGGCATAAAACACCCATGAAATCCCTGGGCAATGATGCCTGGATCGCGGCTTTCTCCATTGAAGAACATAAAAATTACGTTTACACAGTACGCGGACATGCCTGTGAGTTCTCCTCCTGGTGTCATGATCTCAAGAAACGAGTTGACGCCAAAAGGGATGCGCCCGTTGATCTTCAGATCGGGAGCAATCTTATTAAGGAAGCGGCTGGACGCGCCAAGGGAGAGGCACAAGACAAACTCTTAAGCTGGGCCGAAGATCTTGTTAAAAAAGATCATGCTATCGCTATCAAACTAGCGCTGAGTGAAGAGCTGTATCAATTAATGGCCGAGCATTTTGATCTTGAGAAAAGCGTTCTTTATCCCCAAGAACTTATTGTCCATGTTGATCGAGTCCGTGCAGGGTTTAGCAGTTGGTATGAATTCTTCCCGCGTTCGTGGGGGGAGAAGCCTGGCGTTCACGGCACATTTAAAGAGGCCGCCCGCATTCTTCCCAAGATCGCGGCTATGGGATTCGATATTATTTATCTTCCGCCTATCCATCCCATCGGTCAGGCCTTTCGCAAGGGCAAAAACAATGCCACAACCTGTTCTCCTCATGATCCAGGCTCTCCTTGGGCCGTAGGCTCAAAAGACGGCGGACACAAGGCCATTCATCCTCAACTCGGCACCATGGAGGATTTTCGCAACTTTGTGAAAGAAGCAAAACAGAACAATCTAGAGATCGCTTTTGATATTGCTTTTCAGTGCTCTCAAGATCATCCATACTTAAAAGAGCACCCCTCATGGTTTTCATGGCGCCCTGATGGCACGGTTCAGTATGCCGAGAATCCTCCCAAAAAATACGAAGATATTGTTCCTTTTAATTTTGAGACCAAAGATCGCATAGCGCTATGGGAAGAACTCAAAAGTATTTTTATTTTTTGGGCAAAAGAAGGGGTCCGTGTTTTCCGTGTGGACAATCCGCATACCAAACCATTTCTTTTCTGGGACTGGGTCATTTCAGAAGTGAAAAAAGAATTTCCAGATGCGATATTCCTTGCCGAAGCCTTTACGCGCCCTAATATCATGTATCGTCTGGCCAAGGGGGGATTTACCCAATCGTACACGTATTTCACCTGGCGCAATACAAAAAAAGAATTTGAGGAGTATCTCACTGAGCTTGCCCAAACAGATGCGTCTGAATTCTTCAGACCAAATTTCTGGCCCAATACACCCGATATCCTGGCAGAACACTTGCAACATGCGAAACGCCCCTCTTTTGTAATGCGAGCGGTCTTGGCATCAACAATGTCTTCCAATTTTGGCATTTACGGCCCTGCTTTTGAACTATGCGAGAATCAACCATTTCCAGGAAAAGAAGAGTATGTCGATAATGAGAAATATGAGATCAAAGCTTGGGATTGGGATCGCGCAGGGAACATTAAAGATGTCCTGACAAAATTGAACAAGATCCGTCGTGAAAACACGGCTCTTCAAGTGACACGCAATATCCGATTCTGCAAGACAAGTAACGATCAAATCCTTGCGTACTATAAAGCTACGCCTGATTTCTCCAATATCATCCTCGTGATCGTCAACCTTGACCCGCATCATACACAAAGCGGCCATGTGGAAATCCCTCTTCACACTTTGGGAATCGTTAATGATAAGCCATACCCGGCACATGACCTTTTAACTGGAGAGAAGTTTACCTGGCTAGGGGAAAAGACTTTCGTGGAATTAAATCCCGTGAAGTCTGTCGCGCACGTGATCCTCCTCACAAAAAACGTTAATCGTGACCATGATTTTGAATATTATCTATAAGAAAAATATGACGAAAACAAAATCACGAGATCCTCTTCATGGAATTACACTCGAGACACTATTAACACGTCTTGTAGAAAATATGGGATGGGAAGAACTGGGGAAAATCATTCGCATCAGATGTTTTATCTTGGATCCCAGCATCAAGTCCAGCTTAACATTCTTAAGAAAAACTCCCTGGGCCAGAGTCAAGGTCGAAGAACTTTATATCTATAAATTATCAAAAAAATATATTTCACTTACCGATGCAACCCCCATAAAAACAGGAACAATAAGCCAAAATTGCTAAATATAATTCCTTAATAAAATAGCTGGATTATATAGTTTTATTTGGTAGTATTGGTTAACTTTAAGGATTAACAAATACTTTTTTAAGGAGCTGGGTCATGGCTACACCACTTGAAAGATGGGTTGAGGAACAAGCGAAGCTCACAAAACCGGACAAGATCTACTGGTGCGATGGTTCCGAGGAAGAAGCGCGCCGGCTGATCGAGATCGGCATGAAAGAAGAAAAAATCGGGACAACGCCGGTTTTAGAAGAACTTAACCATAAATCCTGGCCCAATGCTTACTATCACCGCAGCCATCCCACAGATGTTGCACGCGTTGAGCACCTCACATTCATTTGCCATCCCAACAAAGATCTGACTGGCCCCAATAACAACTGGATGGATCCCGCTGAAGCCAAGGCTAAAATGACTCAATTGTCCGATGGTTGTATGAAGGGTCGGACCATGTATGTCATGCCCTATATGATGGGACATCCGTCATCTCCCTACGCCAAGGCCTGTGTGCAACTTACGGATATTTCCTACGTCGTTCTTAGCATGAGGATCATGGCCCGCATGGGGAAAGAGGCCATTGACCGCATTGGCAATTCTGACAAATTCGTAAAAGGACTTCATTCCATTGGAGATCTTGATCCTAACAAACGTTTTATTATGCATTTTCCAGATGAACTCTTCGTCTGGAGCGTAGGATCTGGTTATGGTGGTAATGCCCTTTTGGGTAAGAAATGTTTCTCTTTACGTATCGCTTCCTGGCTGGGTTGTCAAGAGGGATGGCTTGCCGAACACATGGTGATCGCGGGTATCGAGGATCCCCAAGGTCAAGTGTCCTATGTCACGATTGCTCTTCCTTCAGCCTGTGGCAAGACCAATCTGGCCATGCTCCAATCAGCTCTTCCTGGATACAAGGTTTGGACCCTTGGTGATGATATCGCTTGGCTCAACGTGGGCGCTGATGGACGACTCTATGCCATCAATCCTGAAGCCGGATTCTTTGGCGTCGCGCCGGGTACTTCCATGAAGACAAATCCCAATATGATCCGGACTCTTAAGGGGGACAAATTTCTCCCAACGATCTTTACCAATACGGCTTTAGATACTGACAATAAAGAGCCTTGGTGGGAAGGGATGGATGGCGATACTCCTAGGAATCTTACAGACTGGCAGGGCAAAGTTTGGGCGCCTTCTAAGGATACCAAAGGAGCACACGCGAATTCCAGATTCACGGTGTCTATGTACAACTGTCCTATGCTGTCTAAAGAATTCGATAATCCCCAAGGCGTGCCGATTTCCGCGATCATCCTTGGCGGCCGGCGCACACAGTTAGTCCCTCTGGTGACCGAAGCGTTCAACTGGCAAAATGGTGTTTTTCTAGGAGCCAGAACAGGCTCTGAAACAACCGCTGCTGCTGCGCATCAGGTGGGGACCTTGCGTCGGGACCCGATGGCCATGATTCCTTTTTGCGGTTACAACATGGGAGAGTACTTTAAGCATTGGTTAAACATTGGTAAACGCCTCAAACATCCGCCCAAGATCTTTTGCGTGAACTGGTTCCGCACGGATGATGCGGGCAAGTTTATTTGGCCTGGTTTTGGAGACAATATCCGTGTTCTTAAGTGGATGATCGACCGCGTCAACAACAAAGTCAGTGCGCAGGAGACGGCCCTTGGCTATCTGCCGCATATCAAAGACCTGGATCTTAACGGGCTGGAGATTAGTCGAGATAATATCAAGAAACTCTTTGAGGTCAGACCTGATGACTGGAAGGACGAGCTTCAAGATATTAAGAAATTCATGGAGCAGTTTGGCGGTCATATGCCCGATGAATTACGTCAAGAATACAGGACCTTAGTCGCAAAATTAAAGTAAGACCAGAGGTTCTTTGGTTTTTCGAACATTCCAACTGAAAAAGCCCGTTAGGATCATATCCAACGGGCCTTTTTCTTAAATTATGAATAAAGCACGGACTTCGTCTCATAACAACGGCAGTATTCAGCAGATGCTGGCCATCGCGCTTCCCATGGTCGTATCACAAGCCTGCGATACGGCGATGATCTTTACGGGACGAGTATTTCTTTCCAGACTAGAACCAGAACTCATGAACGCTGCGATGGGGGGAGGGCTCACCGTCTTTATGATGATGTCCTTCTTCATTGGCCTTACCGGATATTCTTCAGCGCTCGTCGCTCAATACCTGGGTGCTGGCAGAAAAAAGGAATGCGCTGTTGTGATCACTCAGGCAGCGCTTTTTTGCGTCCTGGCCTATCTACCCATTCTCGCCAGTCGTCCTTTAGGACATAAGATGTTTGAATTTATGGGGATTTCCCCCGAACAACTAGGACCGCAAAATCTGTATTTTGATATTCTTCTTTTTGCTGTGATCATTTCTCTCTTAAGAAATGTATTAAGTTGTTTCTTCTCAGGAATCGGAAGGACCAGAGTTGTCATGGTTGCCTCATTCACTTCCATGATCGTTAACGCATTGTTGGGTTATATCTTTATCTTTGGCAAATTTGGTATGCCCGCATTAGGAATACGGGGAGCCGCCTATGCCGCGATCCTGGGAGGATTAAGCGGCCTTCTCATCCTCATCACTGCATATTTAAAAAAGAAGAATCGCGATGAATTCTCCATTCTGGATTCTTTTCGTTTTAATCGTACTGTCATGTCAAAACTCCTTCGTTTTGGTTCTCCGGCAGGCCTTGAATTCTTCCTTAATATTTTGGCTTTTAATGCTCTTGTCATGATATTCCATGCCCATGGCCTTGTGACCGCAACAGCCGCGACCATCATGTTCAACTGGGACATGGTCTCTTTCGTTCCTCTTTTAGGAATTGAAATCGCCGTAACCAGCATGGTCGGCCGATTTATGGGGGCAGGGGACCCGGACAGTGCACATCGCTCTGTTATGTCAGGACTCAAGCTGGGCATTGTTTACACAACGATTATTTTCGCATTCTTCATCGGCATTCCACAGCACTTGGTAGAAATCTTTCATCCTTCTGTGGGAAGTGATGTTTTTCGCGAAGCTCTTCCTTTAGCTATTTTTATGATCCGTCTGGCATCCTTATACGTGCTGGTTGAGGCCGTCCTTGTTGTTTTTATCGGGGCACTTCGTGGTGCAGGGGATACCTTCTGGGCCATGTGTATATCCGTAAGCCTTCACTGGTTAACAGTCATTGTTCTTCTTGTTGTTTTTCGGATCTTTAATCTGTCTCCTCAAGCCGCATGGGCCTTTATGGTAGGGATATTCTTTCTCTTCTCTGTTCCTGTTTACCTTCGATATCGAAGCGGAAAATGGCGAGCCATGAAGGTAGTCGAAGACATATCTCCGACGGGAATAACCGATGGATTCCATGAGCCCATTGATCTGTAAATCGTAATTATTCAGTAGCCGACATATATATTTCTGGTAAAATATATTTCTCAAAAAGGAGGGGGTCATGGCCACAACGAGTACTAAAGAATTATTAAAAGACAAACGTGTTATTGAGGAAATCGAGCGTCACAAATGGTTTGAAAGCCAAAAAGCCGGATGTGATATCGGCTTTGAAAAAGCATCCAAAGACTGGATCACTCGTTTTTCAAAGGAATGGCTGAAAGAAAACATGGAAGCTCCTAAAAAAGCCGTCAAAAGAATCAAAAAGACTTCATAATCGCTTTCTTTTTTCATTCTTATTCACGTGTTTATAGGCATTGGTAAATGAACTCACATGGTCTTATTTATCCGCGAGCCCGTCTTACGAGACGGGCTTTCTGTTCGCATATGCTTTTCAAGAAATGATGGGTTGTTGTTGTGAATAAATGATTTTCTGGCAAAATAAGAGACAAGAAAGAGGTGTCTATGAACCAATGGCTTACCATCGTCTTCCTTTTCTTCTTATGTGCTTTTCCAAAAGTCGCTCATGCTGAGGAAGCATTACCTCGCGGGCTTTTTGTGACGGTTTTGCAAGAACCCCCCGTTCTATCCAGTGTTAAAGACATTAACAGCCTCATTGATTTTTCGAAAAAAGCAAATATCTCGACTCTTTTTGTCCAGATTTACCGAGCCAACCAGACATGGTTTCCTTCCACCGCAGGAGACCAGTCTCCTTATGACCAGATCTTTAGAACTATGGGGGAGGATCCCTTTACCCTTCTTATTAAGAATGCACATGCCAAGGGGCTTGAAGTCCATGCCTGGGTCAATGTTTTTAGTTTAGGCAATAATTATCGTGCTCCCATCCTCCAGAAATTAGGCACTGATGCATTAACCAGGAATATTGCAAAGAAGAAATCCATCAAAGATTATAAGATCGATAATCAGTATTTTCTTGAACCAGGCGACCTGAGGGTGAGGGAAGAATTATCAACTATTGTTGGAGAAATCTTGACTACCTACCCTGATCTTGATGGGATCCAATTCGATTACATCCGTTATCCTGATAAAAACCCGACCTATGGATACTCACCCGCCAATATTGAGCGCTTTAAGAAAGAGACCGGACAGGCTACTATTGAAGATGGAAGCCAAATATGGAAAGACTGGAAACGAGCCCAGGTCACGGCCACGCTTGAACAGCTCGTAAAAAAAGCTCGCTCTATCCGGCCTCAAATCCAAATATCAACAACAGGATGCATGCCTTATGTCCGCGCTTATGAGGAAGCCTTTCAGGACTGGTCATCATGGGTTTCCCGAGGGCTTGTCGATTTTGCGACCACTATGAGTTACGCGACCACTTCTGCTGATTTTGAGAAATACATGCTTGACGCGATCAGTAAGTCCGCTGATTTCAAGAAAGTAAACACAGCCATTGGCGCTCACAGTCTTCTTGAGACGCCCAAAATATTCGCCGAACAGATCCGTTTTTGTGAATCCGCCAATGGCGGGTCTTGTGTCATTTTTCACTACGGAAGTCTGCTGACCGCACCTGCTCTTCAAGATGTGCTGACAGGTACTGCCACGCCTTCTCAGAAAGAATCGCCTTAGTTAAATGAATTTGAAGGAATCGTATGGTTGTAGAAATCTTTTCTCTGTGTGATGCGGCAACGAGCGAAAACGGGAAACTGAATCTTCTGGGAGCCTTTGACACCATCTGGGTCAAACAATTCCCCGCTGTTTATCCTCATTGTACCGTTGCGATCAGAATACGTTTTTCTTCTTTAGAGGCAGGCTCACACCGCCTGGATGTGCGTTTTATGGATGAGGACGGGAAAAACATTCTGCCTACAGCTGGGGGGCCTTTGCAAATTACGATGCCCGAAGGGCAAAGAAGCGTCTCCACAAATCTTATCCTGAATATTCAATCTCTGAAATTAGAGCGACCAGGGGAGGCATCGCTTGAACTTTCCATCGATGGGCAATTGATCGTTTCCCTGTCTTTATTTGTTAAACAAATACCGTCACCAACATCCTAATTAATATGTCTTTTATCACAAAAAAATATTATGTTTAGAAAATGTTGCGGACAAAAATTCTTCTTTTCACCTCCCGATTGGTTGATCGGGATCATTGCGGCGGCACTACTCTGTTTTCTTATCTGGTTTCTTGTTCTGGTGATACAGGATCTATTCTCAGGGGATCGAGTAAAAGACTTTAAAATGAGACGTCCCCATTTCGGACGAATGTGACCGCATGGAGTGCCTTTTTCAGGATTCCCATATTCATATCCAAGACATTAAATCGCTGGAATCAATCACGCGATTTATCCAGGACGCCAAAACATCTGGATGGGGAAGATTCTTTAATTGCGCGATCACACCAGCTGACTGGCCGATCATTAAAGCCATGGCCGAGAAAGACGCCGCCCTTGTTCCTTTCTTTGGGATTCATCCCTGGTTCTCTGACCTTGCTGATGAAAAATCTTTTCAACAGCTTGAGGCATATTTAAGCATTCCTGGGGCCTTTGCCGGAGAAATGGGCCCGGATAAAGCACGCAAGAATATTGATTTTAGCCTCCAGAAAGACATCTTCACCCGACAGCTTCTTCTCGCTAAGAAGTTTAAAAAACCTTTTACCGTCCACTGTGTCCGGGCGTGGGAGGAGACGATCTCTCTCATCAAATCACATGCGCCTGATCTTCGTTTTCTGACGCATTCTTTTAATGGTTCTCATGAAATTGCTCAAGAAATTCAACTCATGGGCGGCTTTTTTTCTGTTTCCATAAAAGAATTTATCCGCGACGAAAATCCTTTCAAAAGTGTTTTTAAAATACTGCCGTCTAACCGTATTCTTTTAGAAACAGACTTCCCTTACCAAGTCAAATGGACGACCCCTCAAGAATATATAAAAACAGTACACAAAGGATACGAGATCGCCGCCTCTTGGCGTGATTGTGATACGGATACGTTCATCAAAGGTGTTTATGACAATGGAACAATTTTCACGCACGGAACTTCTGATCGGTAAAGAAGGGCTCCAAAGACTTCACAATGCATCCGTGACAATCATTGGCCTGGGCGCCGTTGGAAGCTATTGCGCAGAGGCCCTGGCACGAGCGGGCGTTGGGCACTTTCGTTGTGTTGACTTTGATGTGATCCGTCCATCCAATATCAACCGTCACATCTGGGCCTTTCATTCGACGCTAGGCATCCCAAAGGCCGAAATGGCTCGTCGCCGTATTTTGGATATTAATCCCCAGTCTAGCGCTGAAGTCATGACCATGTTCGCAGACATAAAAACCATGCCAGAGATTCTTCAGGGGACCCAAAATATTATTGTAGATGCCGTTGATTCACTCAATCCTAAAGCACAGGTCCTTGAGACCTGCTGGCGATCCGGAGCTACGGTCATATCTTCCATGGGGGCTGCTACACGCACAGATCCGCTGGCGTTACGCACAGGAGACTTAATGGACACAACAGTTTGCCCTTTAGCCAAGCGACTCAGAAAGATGCTCAAAGATCGGGGTGTGGGCCGGGGCATTCATTGTGTCTACTCAATCCAGCAACAAGATACTTATGCCCTGTCTGCGGCTGCCACCCAGAGGGAAGAAGGGGAGCTGGATCGAGGACGTCTCCGTCGAAAACTGGGAAGCCTTTCAACGTTGACAGGAATCTTTGGACTAACCCTTGCGCATGTCACACTGAAGCACCTTCTTTCAGACCTTTCCTGTCTAAAATAATATTTAATTTGCCCGAGAGATTTTCTCGACTAACTATATTTATTATGATACTCTTTTATTCATAATGACTGCCTTAAAAAACATTTCCAATCTTGTTTGCGGCAAAGAAAATAAGGGCTTTTCACGCTTTTTTCTTCCTTCACTTTTTCTTCCTTCTATTATTTTCTTTTTTGGAACGTCTTTTACCATATCTTTCTTTCTTGAAACACAAAAGAATGCCCTTAGCTTCGCAAAACATTATTTTGAGAGAAGCGCAAATCTCCGCTGCGATATTATTTCCGAACAACTAAAAGGAGCCGCGGCTGACTTTGACAGCCTTCGACGATTTTTCGGGGGGACCGAATTTGTCAACCGAAAGGAGTTTAATGATTTTATTCAACCATTTCTCGGCAAATCCGATACCATTTTAGAAACTTTCTGGGTGTCTAAAGTCAGCTCCTTAGAAAAGGACTCCTTTGAGGATCGCTGGGATACAGAGCATGGTTCTTTCGTTATTCATGATATGACACCTGATGGGCGATCGCCTGTCTCACAGCAAAGGAGCGTTTATTACCCGATCACGTTAATCGCGCCTTTGGAAGAGAAAAACGCGTCTTCTCTGGGCCTTGATCTTGGCGCCAGCCAATCAATGCAAAAGATCTTTGACGCTGCGTCCCAAAAAGCAGGCCAAACACTTTTCTTTCCTTCACCATGGGCTTTTGCTAAAGATGAAGAAGGGTCTTATCTCTTAATTGCAGCTGTCTTGGCAGAAAAACATGAACTGGATCCCCTTCCTGCCGAGACGATCGCAGGTTATGCTGCGATGATCCTCTCACCATCAGGGATTGCGAAAGCTGCCCTGAAATATCCTCTGGCTCCAGGGTTAACAATAAAAATCTATGATGTTTCCGCTTCTCCAGAATCCCTTCTTTTTCAGATACGTTCTCTCGAGCATCCATCTTCAAAAACCTTTGACTTCTTATACCCGCAATCATCTGTTTATATGCGCGAGATTCCTATTCTAGATCGAAAATTCTCAATTGCCGTTGAAGCATCGACCCCGTTCTTCGTTTCATTCTTTTTTCCTGTCTACTGGATCTTTCTCCCATTAGGTATTCTTCTCAGCTTCTTGTCTGCCCTCTACATTAGACGAGCCTTTCTTCAACAGAAGGTAGCGGAACGTTTTGCCGAGGAGCGGACCCATGAATCGGAAGCGAAAGAATATCATTTAATGACCACCCTGCAATCTATAGGGGAGGCCTTGATCACAACAAATGTTTCCGGGCACATCACGCGCATGAACACAATCGCAGAACAACTTACCGGGTGGAGCGCCCAAGAGGCTACAGGACGCCCCCTCAAGGAGATCTTTTGCGTGCTTAATGAATCAACGCGTATGCCCTTAATGGATCCCGTTGAAAAAGTACTTCTCGATGGAAATATTCTTGCCCTGACCAATCATACCCTTCTTATATCCCGCGACGGAAAAGAGTTCCCTATCGAAAATAAGAGCGCCCCGATCAAGGATGATCAACAAAGGATCATTGGTGTTATTTTAATCTTTCGTGATGTAACCGAAACCAGAATGACGGCGCGCGCGCTGGAAGACAGTGAAAAAAAGTTCCGTTCTTTCTTTGCTAATATGCAAGAAGGCGTGGCCATGCACAGGGTGATCTACGGAAGAAATGGGCTTGCTGTTAATTACATGATCACTGATGTAAATCCACGTTATGAAGAAATCCTGGGACTGCCTCGTGAACGGGTTATTGGAAAACTTGCTACAGATGTCTACGGGACCACACAACCCCCTTATTTAAATGAATTCATTCGACCTTTGGAAACCGGGCAACCATCATCTCTTACCGTTTACTTTGAGCCCATGAAAAAGCATTTCCTCGTTTCCATTATTTCTTTTTCTCCTGGTACGTTTGCTACCGTTTTTTCAGATATATCAGAAGCAAGGAAAGCAGAAGAAGCCTTAAAAACCAGAGAAGCCTATCTATCCGCAATCTTTGATAATTTTCCACATATTGCATGGCTTAAAGATCCCCAGGGTCGTTTTCTTGCGGTTAACGAGACTTTCGCCCGCTCCTGTAATAAGCCCAACGCTTCAGCCTTAAATGGCCTGACTGATTTTGATATTTGGCCTAAAGAACTCGCGGAACGCTATGTCGCAGATGATCTGGATGTCATAGCAACGCGAAGGAAGAAATTTGTAGAAGAACCTGTTTTAGATCATGGATCCATCAAATGGTTTGAAACCTACAAAACCCCGATACTTGATGGAAATGGAAACATCCTAGGAACTACTGGATTTGGCAGAGACATTACTGATCGTAAAGCTTCAGATAATATTATTCAAGAAAGCAAAAAGAGACTGGAACGCGCATCAGAAGCCGGCAGAGTTGCTCTTTGGGAACGCTCCTTGATCGATGGAAAAATGACCTGGTCCAATTTTGTCAATTCCATGCTAGGACTGACGCCTGAAGAAAGCTTACACACTGTTTCTGATTGGGAAAAACGAATACATGCTGATGATCTAATACGCGTCAAACACCTTTTTGAACAACATTTGAAAGATAATGGTCCTTATGACACTGTTTACAGAATGAAAAAATCAGATGGTACCTATGCGTGGTGGCATGATATAGGCCTTGCCCAACGTAATAAAGAGGGGATTGTTGAGAAAATGTCTGGTGCCTGTGTTGATATCAGTGAACAACGCCTGGCACAAGAAGAACTCCAAAAACTTGTTTCCGTTATTCACTGTAGCACTGAAATGATCTATCTTGCAACACTGGAGGGCGGCATAGTCTTCTTAAATGACGCGGGAAGCCAAATGCTAGGAATTGAGCCTGAAGAAATGGATCAAAAAACAATCTTTGACGTTATTCCCGAACACCTGACAACTAAGTTCAAAAATGAAATTCTTCCAACTCTGATCAGGGACAGTCGCTGGGAGGGGGATTCCCAATGTCGCCATTTAAAGACGGGCTCCCTAACAGATGTGCATACGCTCCTTTTTACCCTCGTTGACCCTGAAACACAACAACCTTTATATCTGGCAAATATTTCATTGGATATCACACAACGTAAACTTGCTGAACAAAACCTGGCCCAGGAAAGAGAACTCCTGCGTATCCTTATTGATAATATTCCTGATAGTATCTACGTGAAAGATATTGGCGGCAGAAAAATTCTGGCCAACCGGGCTGATCTTGATTTTATGGGTGTTAAAAATGAACGGGATATTCTGGGAAAAACAGATGCGGATTTCTATCCAGCGCATTTGGCGGAACAATACTCTAAAGATGATCAAGCCGTTCTTCAAAGCGGTCGCCCAGTCATCAACCGGGAAGAAGTCATTGACGGGACGTCAGGTGGCTTACATTGGCTGTTGACCACAAAACTGCCTTTTAGAGGTCCTGATGGCTTGATCAAAGGGCTTATTGGCATAGGACGGGACGTTACAGACAGAAAATTCCTGGAAAACAAGCTTCTCACCATGGCGCACTACGATATGCTGACAACTCTCCCTAACAGGACACTCTTCCTGGAAAAAGCTAATACAGGATTAGCCAAGGCCCGGCGAAACGAGACCATGTGCGCTGTTTTATTTATAGACCTGGACCTTTTTAAGAGCGTCAACGATACCCTGGGGCATTCTGTGGGAGATGAACTGCTCAAAGATACTGCCTTCAAATTAACCGAATGTATTCGCGAATCAGATACCCTAGCGCGATTAGGAGGGGATGAATTCATTGTTTTCTTAACTGATCTGGAAGATGGACAGTTTGCCCAGCAGATAGCTGAACGTATTCGGGAGAAATTTAACAATCCTCGTATCATTTCCGGAAATGATCTTTTTATCACAGCCAGTATCGGGATCGCTGTTTCCCCCAATGATGGGGATACTTTTGAAGAACTTCTTAAAAATGCTGATACAGCAATGTATGCGGCAAAAGATGCGGGAAGAAACAATTTCTGCTTCTTTAATAGTATTATGAACCAAAAGGCTGTAACAAAGATGCAGATAGAGCGAGGACTTCGGGAGGCGCTCTCTAAAGACGAACTTTCTCTCTCTTATCAGCCCATCGTTTCCGTAAAAGATGGAAAGATTCTCGGTTTTGAGGCCCTTTTACGATGGAATAGAAAAGAAGGCGGCCTTGTCTTTCCAGATGAATTTATTCCTGTCGCAGAGGAGACCGGCCTGATCGTTCCTATGGGGGAATGGGTTCTTTACCGGGCGTGTCAATTTAACAAGAAATTATCAGAAGCAGGGTATCCCGGGCTTTCGATCGCTGTTAATATCTCTGTCACCCAATTAAGACGGACGAGTATTCTGGATACGATTAAAAATGCCCTCAAAGATAACGGACTTCCTCCAGAATCCCTGGAAATTGAAGTCACCGAAAGCATCCTCATCGAGTCTTTCGAAGCTGCTGTCGATATTTTGAAGCAAATCCAAGCGCTGGGGGTTAAAATAGCGTTGGATGATTTCGGGACCGGTTATTCTTCCTTAAGCCATCTTCAACATTTACCGATCTCTAGACTTAAAATAGACCGGCTTTTCATTAAGAATATTTCCCAGGAAACCGAAGAAAACGACCTGACTGAATCCATTATTGCTCTGGCACATAAACTTAAACTAAGTGTTGTCGCGGAAGGCGTTGAGATAGATTCTCAGCTCAACCGACTGAAAAGCAACCATTGCGATTACTTCCAGGGCTATTTATTAAGCAAGCCCATTGAAGAGGCCAAGGTTATCGCCTTCCTTAACAATTACCATCCTCAAAAGACATAAATCCTCTTATCCAAAAGTCAGTCCAATTCCAGGAGTTCTTTAAAGAGATTGTGATGATTTGTTCGATAAGAAGTCTTAAAAACTTTTCTATACATGTTGCCACAAGAAATCCCTAGCGGTTATCTTGTAACTGCCTGCTCTGTATTAACTTAAGAAATTCATAAAAAATAGTCTTTTCTGGGGAACCCTAAAATAATTAAAAAAATGATTGGCGCGTATGGTCTGAATAGACTATAATTATCAACAATTAGCAGTAGAGCCCCGCTTGGCGAGGCTCTTTTATATAAATGTTCAAACCAAGGAGGCCTTATGGGTGAATGGAAAGAAGACAAACCGATCAAGGTTATTCAAGCTCAGCGTGAAATATTTGGCTGGGATAACATTGATATCCTTATTTAAGGACCGAAAGTGATACGACTCCACAGACCCCGGCATAAAACCGGGGTCTTTCTTTTAAAGGAGACCTCATGAAATCATTCCTTGTGTTTCTTCTTATGTTTAGCGGAATTCTTACGGGAAATTCGTTCGCTCAAAACAATGAGGACGCCTACAAGATCCTGCTAGAGAATTATTCGCAAGCTATTAGGACTGAAGACTATACAAAGATCTTCGCAGCATGGGGCGAGATCGATAAAGTTCCGGAAGCCAAGATTTATATGGAAGCAACCTTTCCATTATTAGCCTATTCTTTCAAAATGACGGGAATGACCATGGAACTTGCCCGTGATCTAGAACAATACCTAAAAGCTTACCCCAACGCACCTATTCGTCTTCAAACAACTGATGTTAAGGGAACAAAACGGACCAAACAAACAAATCTTGATATAGCGCTGAGCTCTTTAAACCAAAATCAAATGACCAACCAAGAACAGGCTGAACGTGATCGAAAAGCAGAGCTCATCAACAATCAAAAGACGGTGATTAACAATCTTAATCAGTCTCAGCGGAATAACCAGGATATTATGGAGGACGAAATAACTCGCATGAGAGAAGCGAACTAGGAATGCGTCGGCTCAGGGGATGTCCCCTGTTCAATAGGGGGGAGATTTCTCGCGGCCCTATTCTGGTTGGCGATCTTTAACGAAAAGGGACATCCGCAGTAAAGTTGTTTGTAAAATCCTTCTTTCTTGCTGATCCCCATAGACCTTTCGACAGCCCCATTTAAGCGCCAATTCCTGGCCCAAAAAGTAAGCCCAGGATAGCGGGAAGCAGCCCTTAGTCCACTATCATTGACCTGATTCATATCTTTTCTAGGACTCATCCCGTTTGTCGTTGTAAAAACAGAGAATTTGTTTTCAAAGGCATATAAAGCACTTCGTTCCAGCCGCATGTTAAAACACACAGAACAGCGCTGCCCGCGTTCTCGTTCATCTTCCAGGCCTTTGACCCGTTCCAGCCATGCCTCATGATCATAATCCGCATCAACAAAAGGAATCCCTACTCTTTGAGCAAAGGCGATCACAGAGCGCTTGCGAAGCTCATATTCCTGGAAAGGCACAATATTCGGATTATAAAAGAATAAAGATGGTAAAAACTTTTCTTGAAGCAATGTTTCAATGATCACACCCGAACAGGGCGCGCAACAAACATGAAGAAGAATCCGCCCTGGCAAGACTTCGGACAGCGTTGCCGACGGTGTTTGGCGCGAATGGGGAGAAGAATTCTGAATCATATATTGTCACCATTATGAACTGTGTTATACTGAAGTCAATTATAAATATCCGCGCCTATGATACAAAAAGTATTCTTTGCTGCCTCCTTACTGTCTTTTCTCGTCTTAATTCATCCCGTTCTAGCCCAACAGGTGGATGTTGACAATATTCGCTTTGAAGTGACCAATGTCCAGCGATCCGTAGAGGGCGACAAGAAACAGCCCTACCTGGTCGTCCAATATCAATTTACTAATAATGATGAGAAAAAGAAACTGTCTGTCAATCAAGCCCTTCCCTGCAAAATCGTTGATGAGTTTAGCAACGAATATCGTCAGCTGACAGAACCGCCCTCAGGAGAGGCGCAGGGGGGACGTATCCTTCCCAACAGTTTCCCGAGTATTTATCCGGGAGAGACCTACGGGGAAACCTTGTTTTTTGAGAAACCCGTAGCCCGGGCCAATCAACTTCGCTTTATTATTGATGCCTCCCCTTTAGGGATCCGGACCACTGTCCAGATTCCTCTCAAGCTAAATCCCGATATTGTTAATGGCGTCGAAATCCGCTCGCCCCTGGATGGATCGATCCTTGATCAAGGAGAGGTCGTTCATTTGGATGTCCGCATTACAGGAGGCGTGACGCCTAAACGCGTTATCGTCCTTGCCTTCGGACAGACATATTCCGATGACAATCCATCTCTGGAGAATGTTTACGATATTAATATCCCGCCGGATCAGACTCTGGGGCCAGAAATAATCAATGTTATTGCCCAGTGGCGACCTGAACATGATTCTCTGACCCGATCTTCATATATCAACGTTACGGTCACGGATGCACTGCCGTTAGATGTCTTATAAAATTTATAGAAGAAAGTTCTTCATCAATGATGATAAGAAAGATTAAAGCCGTCATTTTTGACATGGACGGAGTGATCACCAATACAATGCCTTACCACTATCAGGTCTGGCGCGAGATTTTTCATGCTGAGGGGATACCTGTTTCCAAGTACGAGGTCTATTCTCGCGAAGGACAAAAAGGCCTTAACAGTGTTCTCGAGATTTTTGCCAAATATGGCAAGAAAATATCACTCAAAGAAGCCAAAGAACTTCTTGCTAAAAAAGAGAATGCTTTTAAAAAAGCCGCCAAAACACGTTTTATTCCTGGGTCCCGATCATTTATCAAAAAGATCCATCACCAGGGCTTTCGACTCGCACTGGTCACTGGCACATCAAGTCATGAAATCAATGAAATCCTGCCCGCAAAACTTCGTGATTTATTTGATGTGATCGTAAGCGGCAGTGATGTTACTCATGGCAAACCTCATCCGGAACCGTATCAACGAGCACTTAAAGCGTTACGGATCACGCCGCAAGAGGCCATTGTGATTGAAAACGCCCCTTTTGGAATAACATCAGCAACGAAGGCCGGAATATTCTGTATCGCGATGAAAACATCTCTTCCCGCTTCATATCTAAAAAAGGCCAACACGATTGTTTCCGATTATCATCAGCTTGAAAGGTATGCGCATGGCTCTATCGGTCTTAAGAAATCCTAAGATCCTGCTTCTTTACAAGCGCAGCTCTTTTCTCTCCATAAAAGGGCTTCCTTCGTCCGGATGCCCGACGGCAGACCGTTTCCGCCAAAATCACATTTATCATTACGAAAGCCTTCGCAAGATCGAGCACACCCTCAAAGCCCTTCGCATGACCTATCGCAAACATTGCCGCAGTCGAAAGGTTAATTATCGTGCCTTTGATCTTGTGATCACGGTTGGTGGAGATGGTACATTCCTTGAGGCTGCCCGCAACCTGACGACAAAACAGTATATTCTGGGCGTTAATTCCGATCCTCAATGGAGCGTGGGCCAGTTTTGTTCCTGTAATGCTAATGAATTCCAAAAGGCGTTACAGAGAATCTTAGGCGGATCCTTGAGGGTAAAACGTCTCTACAGACTTCGCCTGACTATTTCGAAACAAAAAACATCCATGGAATGTTTAAATGACGTCCTTATTTGTCATCCCAATCCCGCTGCCATGAGCCGCTACCATATTCAGATTGGGAAGACCTGCGAGGAACATCGCAGTTCTGGACTATGGCTTTCAACCGCCTCCGGATCAACCGGGGCTATTCTTTCTGCGGGTGGTAAGAAAATGCCCCTGGAAAGCAAAACGCTTCAATACAAACCACGAGAGCTTTATCAAATTCCTGGCCAACGGTATCATTTGGCAGGAGGAATGGTTTTGGCAAACAAGAAATTGATCGTAACCTCTCGCATGCCTCACGGAAATATCTTTGTCGACGGAGCTCATATTAAATTCTCATTTCCCTATGGAACTAAGGCCGTGATTTCAATCTCGCCAAATTATGTAAATCTTCTCCATGTTTGACACCGCCCTTAAGAGAAAAGCATTTTCATCTACGCTTTTAACGTGGTATGTAGGCCACAAGCGCGATCTTCCATGGCGTCACACCAAAGATCCGTACAAGATATGGACATCAGAGGTCATGCTTCAGCAAACAACCGTTGCCACAGTCATAGGCTATTACCAACGATGGCTGAAACGATTTCCTACCATGAAAAGCCTGGCTCAGGCAGATATTCGCGACGTCTTAAAGGCCTGGCAAGGCCTGGGGTATTACAATCGCGCGCGAAACTTTCACCGTGCGGCCCAAATTGTCATTGATCAATTCGGGGGAGAGCTACCACAAGAACCGGATGGCCTTCGGGCCTTGCCTGGATTTGGTCCTTATACAGTCGGTGCTGTCTTGAGCATTGCCTTCAATAAACCCGTGACCATTGTTGATGCCAATGTGCGTCGTGTTTTTCAAAGGATTCTTGCGGTCCAAAACCCTGAAGCCAGCTTCGACAAAGACCTCTACAAACTGCTGGAAAGCGTGATTTCAAGACGCTCTCCAGGTGATTTTAATCAGGGATTGATGGAATTAGGCGCCTTAATATGTCGATCCAAAGAACCGTCATGTAATGTCTGTCCTGTTAAAGAATTCTGTAGCGCTTACAAAAAAGGGATCCAGGAACTTATTCCTGTGCCTAAGCAGTTAAAAACAGAGAATATTCGTGCAGTTGTTGGCATTATCAAAGAGAAAAACAAGATACTGATCCAAAAAAGACCCTCTGAAGGACTTTTGGCTGATCTTTGGGAGTTTCCTGGTGGAAAAGTCGAATCTAGAGATAAAGATCTCAAAGAAGCCCTAAAACGAGAGATCCTTGAAGAAACAGGCGCCAACTGTTCCATTGGTCGATATTTGGGCAAGGTAAATCATGCCTATACTCAGTTTAGGGTAGAGCTGAATGTTTTTGAGGCTAATGTGCTGAAAGATTTTACTCCTGGAAAGAATATGCGGTGGGTGACAGGAAAAGATCTTAAGAATAAATATCCCATGCCATCGGGGAGCGCGAAGATCGTAAAAAAGATACTTAAAAGCGACCATTAAATACACGCCTCAGGGCCTTGTTCGCCCAGCCAATTACTTCCTATAATATATGTTATGTTAACTTGGTGCGTATGGAAATTAAGTATTCTTCAAAAGAACCAAACCCAGGCCCCTTTGGCACTTCCTCACTTTTTCCCTGATATTTTATTCACCACAGGTAATAATAAATTTTCAAAAACATACCCTAGCTTCCTGTAAAACTAGAGACAACTATTATCCCCTGCGCATTGACCAGAGACACATCCATCATCAGAACCACAATAATTCCCCGGAGTCCCATCTGTACAAACGCTATAATAAGTATCACAATAGCCCAATACACCGCCACAATCAGCATTGGATGAACAGGCCTGACAACGACCTGTTTCGTTACAAGAACCAGATACACAATCTTCTGCGATTATGCAAGGACCGCCATTTTCTCCATCAACACATCTTGAATTTACACACGTTGAGCCAACAGGGCAATCTGCCGTTTCTGTACAATCAGCCGCGCAATGCCACTCTAAACATGAACCGCTGGCACACTGATCTCCGGAAGAACAATAGGATCCTATGGCGCCACTACGGCACCGGCCATCTGCACAATACATGCCCCATTGATTAGCAAAACAATCCGAGCTTGTAACGCAGTACTCATTGGCAGTAGCCGGGTCATTCACGCACGTTCCTGAAGCGCAATTCCCTGCACAATCTGAATCTTCATCGCAGGCAGCGCCATTCGTTCCTCCGGCTGCCTTGCAAAGACCAAAAACACAGACGCCGCTGGAACATTCCTCTCCCGAAGAACAATGATCAGCATCAGCACATACTAATGACACACACTTTCCGCTAAAACAATCAGAATTCTGCGCACACGCTGCCCCGATCCCTGCCTGACAAACACCATTTAAGCACTTTCCTAGAGCACATTCATTCCCGCACGAACCACAATTCTGATTATCTGAATTTAAATTTACGCAAACATCAGAGCACAAAGAAGCTGCGACACCCGCACATGTGTTTCCTAAATCACCGGGAACACACAGCAATGTGCCTTCATCACAATTCCCGCTAAGACAGTTAACATCACCCGCACAAGCCGTCCCTACGGCCCCGTCTGTGCACGTTGAATTAACACAATATCCGCTCTGGCAATCCTCTGCAGCATAACAATGCGAATCATTTGTACCATCCGTACATGTTTCGGCAGCAGGACAATAACCACTCCGGCATTCTGTGTCATTCATACAACTACTACCAACTAAACCATCAGAACATCCAGAAGGACTGCAATATCCATCAATACAATCAGCCCCTGTGAGACAAGGTTCCTCCAAACCACCGCTCCTACAAAAACCACTTACACAATAGTTCCCATCGCAATCCACTGACGATGTACACCTGGAGCCATTTAACCCGTCAGAGCACCTCATCCCCAGACACTGTCCATCAGCACAATCGCTTGAAGTCAAACACGCCGCCCCATTCTGCCCAGCAGAACATCTGGCCCAGACACATCGGCCGCTCTGACAATCAGCCCCGGCGTAGCAATACTGGCCCGTCTCGCCAGAACCTGTTTCGACCGGTTCCTGACAAGACCCGCCGCTACATTCTTCCGGCCATTGACAGGCATTTCCACAGGCGCCACAATGGGACGCATAGGAAGATGTGTCTACACAGGTTCCGCTACAACAGGTTTGCCCCCCTGCGCAGGAAGGACCTGAACCACACCCATCTTCCCCCTCTTCTCCCCGCACTGGGCAGACTCCATTACTCAAGCAATACCCTATAAGATTTTCTCCCGCTACAACACCGTCATCCCCGACCCCCGTAATAGCCAATACACCGTCAGCCCCCGCCGAGGCCAGGACGTAATATTGCCCATCATCACTTGTGCTGTAATAGTAAGGATTTCCTGTAAACGGATCGATCAATGGGGCAGACATGATCTTAGGGCGGGCGCTCACCAGTGTTTCCTGGTAATTCGTTTCGTCAGGATATTCGTCGTGATTGATCTTGTATGATTCAAGGGCCGCCTGAATCGTTTTTAAATTCTCCCGACTTTTTGCGAGATTTGCCTCATCCCGCATTCCCTTAAAACGTGGCAAACCAACGACGATCAGAAGCGCAATAACTGTTATCACCACCAATATTTCAGTAAATGTCAGACCTTTATTATTCATTCTAAGAAACGCAACTTTATGCGGTCCCTTAATGGCGTCTCATCATGAGACAGAACCGACCTGCCTTTAGGAGGATCTTTTCGATTTCTTAGCTATCGGTTTTCTTAAATAATCATCCTGAAGACGAATAATATCCTCCTCCGTGAGCTTATTGCCGCAGGCGACCTCAATAAAAACAAGAGGCTCTTTCCCGATATTGGCCATCCGGTGAATAACATGGACCGGGATATCAACGACAGAACCCGCCGCTACGGTCACGGTCAGATTATTCACAACCACAATACCTTCTCCAGAGACGATGATCCATTTTTCAGACCTATGCTTATGCTTTTGCAAAGAAAGCCTTTCGCCAGGCCGAACCTCAACACGCTTGACCCATACGCCTGACTCTTGAAAGATCTTGTGATACGTTCCCCAAGGTCTCTGTTTTGGCTTTTCATTAATTATGCTTTTCATGAAAGAATTATCCTTTGTTAACGTTTCTTATTTTGAATGATCTCTTTTATTCTAGGAAGCTGGGCTCGGGTCGCCTCTTCTCCGCGTTGAATCAAGGTTTCCGCTTCGTACAATTCGTACCAATTAAGCCCTACAAGATCAGGGTGGATCAAAACATCTGCCGCCCGGGCGCTTTGCTCTGCGATAACACTTTCAGAGGCCTCAAGCGTCCTTACAATAATATCAGAAATATTAGGGAAAAACATCCGATTGACCCAAAATCTGAACCGGATATCGACAAAGAACCAGGGGTCCTTGAGAAACGGCTCACTCAGCGACTTACGGATCACCTTCTGGGTCCGCTCATAACTTTTGATCACATCATCCGGTGTTTGAAGAACATTGACAGCGATAATCTTTTTAACATCTGAGGAAACGAGAACATTCGTGGGCAAAGGATTCATCACTCCCCCATCGATGATGATCTGATCATCTGTAATAATGGGCTGAAAAACGCCGGGGATCGAAATGCTTTTACGAACCGCATCCACCAAAGAGCCGCTCTCGATCACAATATCCTGACGATGAATAAGATCATAGGCCACAATCTTAAGAGGGATCCTGACATCGCTAAAAGTTTTCTGGTCAAACTTACTAAAAAGCCAGGCCATGATCGCCTTGCCGCTGATGAGACCCGAAAGCGGAAAAACAAAATCAAGAAGCTTGATAAGATTTGATTTATCACGGAATTCATGAGCCATTTTCTCAAGCTCACTCGCCTTATACCCAACTGCCCACAGGCTTCCGATCAACGCCCCCATGGAACTCCCGGCAATAAAATCGATAGGGATATTCTCTTCTTCCAAGACCTTGATAACACCGACGTGGGCCAGACCAAATGCCGCCCCTCCCCCCAGGACAAGCCCGACAGAGACCCCTGACACCTGACGTGCCACCCTGGTAATCGCCATCCAATAAGGGCAATGAACATCCAGGGCCCAAAAATGAATAACAGATGTCCCGATCTCAGCAGCTAGATCCTTTTCCTGAATCAGGGGAAGAAAAGCGAGCACAGGGTAATCTATAATGCTGTGCACGGTTGCCTCAGAAACATTCCTGTGCCCATGAACTCCGCCGATAATGATACGAACCCTCTCCTGGTTAAAAGACCTGTTAAGAGAAAACTCCAGCCTGGTGATGATAGCTCGGCCATTCTCCAAGGCTTCACGACTTCTTGCCAGAACAAGATGAATGAGATCCGACTGGGAAAGGGTTTTAAGAACAACATCATCCAATTCACTGGGAAGATCAACGATCACATACCGATACTCATCAATAAACCCATTTACAAAATCCGCGATCTGCTCAACCTGAGACTCAACGGCAGGATCAAAAACAACATTTAACATATCCGCACCGATCTCACTCTTATGCATGATCGTTGAGATCTCTTCAATGTTCGCGATCGTGGCAAGGCTTTTGGGCGTTATTTTCCATTTGGGGCGGACATGGTCAAAGGCAGACGACGTCGTCGGCTGAGGCGCCTTGCGCGAACGAATACTAACGAGAGCTACCTTATCGGATGTTTCCTTAGAAAGACTCCAGGCTAAATTTAAGGAATAGGTCGAGCTCCCGGATCCCGCAATGGGGCTGTAAACAGAAATAATGGTCGTCCTATCAACCAACTCCGTATTAGTCACGTGACTTCGAATACGCTGGGATAAAGCCTTGCTGAATTTTATACTCAGATCAGGAATTTTCTTAAGAAGCCTCTTAAGCTTAGTAACAGGAAGACAAAAAATAAGCGAATCATTCATCGCCTCAAACGTTTGAGAATGGACCTCTCCCGTCAGGGCTGAAATAATACCAAAAAACATTCCCCGATGAACGTGCTCCGCATCATCCCTTCTCTTACCACCATCAGAAATATAAGAAATCAATCGTCCGGAAAGAACAAAGAAAACAAAATCCGGAGGATTTCCTTTTTTTGAAACAATATCTCCTTTCTTAAAACGAAGCAAGCTCCCATTTCGGGCGATCAATTGAATGCGGTACCAATTAAGAGTGGAAAAGACGGGGATCTTTTTTACAAAGGCGCAACGCTGCAAAAAAGGAACAACAGGAATCATGCGGTGTCATTCTTTCGGAAAAAGAACATTACGAACCATCCACGCATAGAATTTAAAAGGAATATGCCGCAACATGAAGAGTTTGAGTTTAGACCGAAAGCCAATCACATAACGGAATGATGGAGATGGCTTATTAATAATGTTCTCAATGACAGCCGCCACCTCTTCTGGATCGCGCGTATTGCTCTGGGCGTGCGTCTCGACGAGATCTTTTAAATACTGGCTAACCTGAAAATAGGGGCTTTGAAGATTAAAGAAATTCGTCGCGTAACGGGCATTCTCTTTAAAGATACGTGTTTTGTAAGATCCCGGCTCAACGACCGCCACATCAATTCCTTGAAGTTTTAATTCCATGTAAAGACTTTCCGAAAATCCTTCCAACGCCCATTTACTTGCGACATACGCACTAAACGCAGGGGTTCCAGAGAAAGCAGCCATACTGGAAACATTAATGATCAGGCCTTTTTTGCGAGGGCGCATGATCGGCAAAACTTCACGAATAACATTCAACGCCCCAAAGAAATTCACATTAAAGACATCTCGATAATCACCATCTGTCATGTCTTCGAAAAAACCACCCATCCCGATCCCGGCGTTATTGACCAGCACATCGATGACCCCGCTCGCCGCAGCGACTTCCCGGACAGCCGCACGGATACTTTCAGGATTTGTCACATCCATGGGAAGAACCGTAAGATTAGATGCCCCCTTACGCCCCTCTGCTTCAAACAACAGAAGATCTTTCTTGGAAACATCGCGCATCGTAGCAAAAACACGATATCCGTGCCCCGCCAGACGCGCAGCCGTAAGAAGACCAAAACCACTTGAACAACCTGTGATGAAGACAACTTTAGAGGATGGCATGAAATGAGAACTATTTAATTGTTTTTTGAATCAACAAACAATCCGCGATCACAAGCGCCGTCATCGCCTCGACAACAGGGACAATACGTGGACACAAACAGGGATCATGACGACCCTTGATCTCGATCGACGTTAAATTTCCATCTTTGGCCACCGCATTTTGTTTCTTGGCAATGGATGATGTTGGTTTCACAGCAAGACGAAAGATAATGTCCTCCCCGTTTGAGATCCCCCCGGAAATACCGCCCGCGAGATTTCCCTGTGTCCGTATCTGCCCTTGATCGACAGAAACCTTATCATTGCTTTCTGAACCCATCATTTTTGTCACACCAAATCCCGCCCCAAACTCAACCCCTTTGGTCGCGCCAATGGACATCATGGCATGAGATAGTTTGGCCTCGAGTTTGTCGAATACAGGATCGCCCAATCCCACAGGACACCCCTTTACCATCACCTCGATGACTCCCCCGACGGAATCACCCTGCTCTCTGGCCTCATTGATCCTTTTGATCATCTGCTCAGCACATGACGGATCTGCCGTGCGGACAATATTCTTATCAATGAAAGCAAGATCAACAACCTTCGCCTCGATCGTCCCTATCGCTTTTGTATAGGCAATGATCTGAATATGGTGCGGTGAAAGAACCTTCTTGGCAACGGCACCAGCCGCGACACGCGCTGCCGTCTCTCGCCCCGAAGACCGCCCACCTCCCCGGTGATCCCGAAATCCGAACTTCTGAAACAGGGTTTGATCAGCGTGTCCTGGACGAAACACATCCTTCAAGGCGTCATAATCTTTGGAGCGCTGGTCGCTATTACGAATGAGAAGCGCCAGCGGCGCCCCTGTGGTCTTGTCTTCAAAAATGCCTGAGAGGATCTCAACCGTGTCAGATTCCTGACGCTGTGTCGTGACCTCACTCTGCCCAGGTTTTCGACGATCCAGATCCTTCTGGATATCCACCTGAGAAAGCATAAGACCCGGAGGAACGCCATCAATGACACAGCCAATAGCAGCGCCATGACTTTCGCCGAATGTGGTGACCCTGAAAATGTCGCCAAATATATTTCCAGCCATATAAATTGCCCTCGATCAAAGGTCAGTTAACGCCCCTAAATGGGCGGAAGAAACACTGCGAGCATATTTGGCCAACAACCCACGCGTGTAACGTGGCTTGGGCTGGCGCCATTTCTTAAGACGCGCCTTGATTTCCTTATCCGCCAATTGAACATCCAAACGACGTTTGTGAGCGTCAATGGTAATTGTATCGCCATTCCTGATGATTGCAAGCGGTCCCCCAACAAAAGCTTCAGGAGTCACATGCCCCACCACAAAACCATGGCTTCCGCCGGAAAAACGCCCATCCGTGATCAAGGCCACATCTTTCCCCAAGCCTTTTCCCATAATAGCCGAGGTCGGCGAGAGCATTTCTCTCATCCCCGGTCCACCTTGGGGCCCCTCATAGCGGATCACGATCACATGTCCTTTTTTAACTTTTCCACTCAAAATGGCCTGGAGAGCTTTTTCTTCTGATTCAAAAACAATGGCTCTTCCCGTAAAGAATTCGCCTTCCTTCCCGGAAATTTTAGCCACAGCACCTGTCGCCGCCAAATTCCCGTACAGAATGATCAAATGACTACTTTTCTTAATAGGATTTTCAAAAGAACGGATGATCTCCTGTCCCACGGGATAAGGACCAACACGGGCTAAGTTTTCAGCCATGGTTAATCCCGTAACGGTCAAACAGTCCCCATGAAGAAATCCCTTATCCAGAAGCAATTTCATCAACGGCTGGACCCCGCCGATCTCAACCAAGTCTGCCATCAGAAAACGCCCGCTAGGCTTCAAATCCGCCAAGACAGGAACTTTCTTACCAATACGCGTAAAGTCATCAAGGGATAATTTAACTTGTGCGGAATGAGCAATGGCCAACAAATGAAGGACGGCATTCGTCGAACCCCCGAGCGCAATCACAACGGTAATGGCATTCTCAAAGGCCTTTTTGGTCATGATATCACGAGGACGAATTCCCTTTTTAAGAAGGTTCAGGACAGCAGCCCCCGCATGACGACAATCCTCTGTCTTGGCTTGTGAAATGGCGGCTTGAGCCGAACTATTTGGAAGACTCATCCCCAGAGCCTCGATCGCCGAGGCCATGGTATTGGCGGTGTACATCCCCCCACAGGAACCGGGTCCAGGAATCGCCGAGCATTCAATATTCTTTAATTCTTGATCAGAGATCTTCTGATTAGAGTGGGCCCCCACAGCTTCGAAAACTGAAACAATATCTACCTTCTTTCCCTCGTAGCAACCTGGCAGAATGGTACCGCCGTAGACAAAAACAGAAGGACGGTTAAGACGTGCCATGG
This sequence comes from Candidatus Omnitrophota bacterium, assembly GCA_015228785.1. Lineage (GTDB taxonomy): Bacteria > Omnitrophota > Gorgyraeia > Zapsychrales > Fredricksoniimonadaceae > JAAYZZ01. The sequence goes on along the minus strand of JADGCU010000001.1, from coordinate 12,682 downwards.
TGATCAAACAGCCTGGCATGTTCTTATCACACCCACCGATCGCAACAACTCCGTCCAGGCCTTCGCAACCCATGACCGCCTCGATAGAATCTGCGATCACCTCGCGCGACACAAGGGAATATTTCATCCCTTCCGTTCCCATGCCAATGCCGTCAGCCACGGTAATGGTATTAAAAATAATGCCCTTCCCCCCGGCCGCGTTCACGCCTGCCTCAGCCTGACGAGCCAGCTGATCAATATGCATATTACAGGGAGTCACCATGCTCCAGGTCGAGGCGATCCCAATCTGAGATTTGTTGAAATCTTCATCCCGAAAACCAACAGCGCGCAGCATAGAACGGTTAGGCGCACGATCAGCTCCGGCTGTTACGATCTTGGAGAAATGTCGGGGGTCTAATTCAGCCACGGCTTCTCTACAATATTCTTCTGTTCAAAAGCATCGATGAGGCCTGCGTATTGGAGGGTCCAGCCGATCTGGTCCATGCCTTTGAGAAGGCATTCTTTATTAAAAGGATCGATCTCAAACGTATACTTCTTGCCCATAGCGCCCACACATTGCTTGTCGAGATCAACCGCCACAAGTCCTGTTGTGCCAAAAGCTGCGACAGCAAAGATCTCATCCACTTCCTCAGGCTTAAGACGAACAAGAAGGATCCCATTCTTAACACAGTTACTGTAAAAGATATCCGCGAAACTCGGCGCAATAATACAGCGAAATCCAAAATCCGCCAAAGCCCACGGAGCATGTTCACGGGAAGAACCACAACCGAAATTATCACGCGCTAAAAGAATTTTGGCCTTGCTGCGATAGGGCTCCTTGTTAAGAATAAATTCAGGATTCTCTTTCGTCCCCTCAAAATCAAGATAACGCCACTCGTGAAACAAATGTTTGCCAAAACCCGTGCGTTCGATCTTTCTCAAAAATTGCTTAGGGATGATCGCATCTGTATCGACATTGGAACGGTCAAGCGGTACCGCGATGCTCGTCAGTGTTGTAAACGGTTCCATGATATCCTCACTAAGAATTGATTGCCCTGTAACCTAAAGCACAGAGCTATTATTTTGTCTTTAAAAACTCTCGAATATCCGTAATCTTCCCTGTGATCGCGCAAGCGGCCGCAGTCTCGGGACTTACCAAATGTGTCCGGCCTCCCGGGCCCTGGCGTCCCTCAAAGTTCCGATTTGATGTCGATGCCGAGCGCTGGCCTGGCTTTAACTGGTCATCATTCATGGCCAAACACATCGAGCATCCGGCTTCCCGCCATTCAAAACCCGCTTCAACAAAAACCTTATCCAACCCCTCTTTTTCAGCCTGGCGCTTCACTCGTCCTGATCCCGGAACGACAAGAGCCAGAACACCAGAGGCGACTTTCTTTCCTTTGACGATCTGAGCCGCTGCCCGAATATCCTCAATTCGTCCATTAGTGCAAGAGCCAATAAAAACAACATCAATCTTAACATCCGTCAACTTTGTGCCTGGATTAAGATCCATGTATTTGAGCGCATTTTGGGCCGCTATGGCCTTAACAGGATCTTTCATAATTTTAGGATCAGGAACAACCCCGTCCACACGCGTTACCTGACCGGGGCTCGTCCCCCACGTTACCTGCGGCGCAATGTCCTTGGCCTTAATTTTCAAAGTCTTCTTAAACTTGGCATCCGGATCACTGGCCAATGTTTTCCAATACTTGACTGCCTTGACCCAGTCATCCCCCTTGGGGCCCAAATCCCGCCCTTGGAGATAAGTAAAGGTTGTATCATCCGGCGCGATCATCCCAGCCCTGGCGCCGGCTTCGATCGACATATTACACACCGTCATCCGACCTTCCATGGACATATCCCGAATGGCCTCCCCTGCGTATTCAATCACATATCCAGTGGCACCCGCCGTCCCGATCTTTCCGATCACATAAAGAATAATATCCTTCGGAGATACGCCAGGACTTAATTTCCCATCAATATTAATAAGCATTGTGGGCGATGGCGTCTGTTGAAGTGTTTGGGTCGCAAGGACATGCTCCACTTCGGAAGTGCCGATCCCAAAGGCCAACGCACCAAAGGCGCCATGAGTCGCGGTATGCGAATCGCCACACACAATGACCATGCCAGGCTGAGTGATCCCTAATTCCGGCCCGATGATGTGAACAACGCCTTGGTCTTCATCATTAAAATCAAAACATTTAATGCCAAACTCAGCACAGTTCGTTCTTAGCTTGTCCATCTGAACACGGGAAGTGCCGCTCGCCAATGAAAGATCCTTACTCTTGGTCGGGACATTGTGATCCATGGTCGCAAAGGTCTTTTGAGGAGCCCGGACCTTGCGACCAGAAACACGCAACCCCTCAAACGCCTGAGGACTTGTGACCTCATGAACAAGCTGGCGATCCACATAAATGATGGACGCTGTCCCCTTGCCTTTGTGGACAAGATGCGCATCCCATATCTTTTGATACATTGTTTTTCCCATTAAAACTCCTTAGAACATGTTGTAAACCATGGCTCTTTTTAAAAAACCCTTTGCGCCCGTGCCAGCGTCCTGCTCCATACTTACAGATGTCTGACATTGGATCTTTTTAAGGATTGGCGAAAAACGAGCCCTTATCTCAGGATCCCGCTTTTCCCACTCTTCCACAACGATCTGAATAGCCTCAAGCTCATTATTATCCATCCAGATGCCGCTGCATTTGGAACATTTATCAATCATAACCCCAGTATCATACATATAATTAAGGGTCTGCAAAGGGACTTTGCACCGTGGACAAGACAAAGACTTTTGATTCTTAGCCACCTGTTTTAAAACAACCTTTTGCGCGCCTTCTACTTTAGACTTTTCATTCTCAGCAAAGACCGTCTCGCGGGCTTTATTGATCTTCAAAATTTCTCCCGCATCCAGCCACTCCCCACCACACCCATCGCATGTATCAATAAGGATCCCCTCGTAAGACACCTGACGCAAAGCACGGGAACATCCGGGACAGTTCATAACAGCCTCCTCATCTTCATCTAGTTTTTCATAGCCATGATTGTAACCGCGTTCAAAAGCATTTTCAACCCGTTTTTCCTGAGTTTAACTTTCTAAGGACCGTTTGAAGGATGCCCCCGTTACGGTAATAATCGATCTCAACCGGGGTATCCAGGCGAACAGTGACCCAAAATTCGTTCATCGTTCCATCAGGGGCCGTGGCAAGGATCATGACCTCCTGCCTGGGCTTCAACTCTTCATTCAGCCCCATAAGATCAAAGATCTCATTTCCCTTAAGACCCAAAAGAGAGGCCGTATCTCCTGACTTGAACTGAAGCGGCAGAATGCCCATGCCGGCCAGATTGCTACGGTGGATGCGCTCAAAGCTTTCGGCAATGATGGCCCGGATCCCCAAAAGCGCCGGTCCTTTGGCTGCCCAGTCGCGACTGGATCCTGTCCCGTATTCCTTCCCCGCCAGTCCAATAAGCGGAATGCCGGCAGTCTTGTATTTCAAGGAAGCGTCAAAGATCGACATTTTTTCGTGCCCCGGAAAATGCGTGGTCCAGGAACCCTCGGTCCCGGGTGCTAGAAGGTTGCGGAGGCGAATATTGGCAAAGGTCCCCCGCGCCATGACCCGGTCATTTCCGCGACGTGCGCCGTAGCTATTGAAGTCTTTGGATTCAACCCCCAGGCTTGACAAATACTGGCCTGCCGAACTTTTGGTCGAAATATTACCAGCCGGTGAAATATGATCTGTTGTAATGGAATCCCCGACCATGATAAGAGCTCGAGCTCCTTTAATGTCCTCGATCTTACGAAGTGTCCCGCTCATGCCCGAGAAATAAGGAGGCTCCTGAATATAGGTGCTTTTGGCATGCCATGGGAACAAGTCTCCCCTGCTGGCCTTGACCTTGGCCCAATCTGCAGTACCCTTAGATGCGTTTTTGTATTTCCCGCTAAAGATAGCTGACGTCACAAACTTCTTCATCAGGCCATTGATCTCCTTCTCACTCGGCCAGATATCCTTCAAAAATACCGCCTTACCTTTAGGACCAAAACCAAGGGGCTCGCTAAAAAGATCAATATTAACTGTACCTGCCAACGCGTAAGCCACGACCAGGATCGGGGAAGCGAGATAATTTGCTTTTACATGGGGATTAATACGCCCCTCAAAATTACGATTCCCTGAGGTAACACTTGCGGCGATCAGATTACCCTGTTCGATCGCACTGGCTACTTCCTGGGGAAGCGGTCCACTATTCCCAATACAGGTGGCACAACCGTATCCTACATTGTGAAATCCAAGTGCTTCGAGCGACTTCATCAGTCCGCTCTTTTTAAGATATTCATCAACGACCTGAGATCCTGGCGTAAGGGAAGTTTTTACAAACCCTTTAACCTTAAGACCACGCGCTACCGCCTTTTTGGCCAAAAGTCCGGCCCCAATCAAAACAGACGGATTGGATGTATTGGTACAGCTGGTGATCGCGGCAAGGACCACACTCCCATGGGTCAATTGATCCTTGTCCCCCAATCCCTGGGCACTGGAAGCCACCACGAATTCCCTCGGCGCCGAGGATTTCTCAGCCTCTTCAGATGAAAGACCAAAGCCCTTATGACCCACGGGCGCGGTCAAGGCCTCTGAAAAACTCTTTTTTAGATCGATCAGACGGATCCGATCCTGCGGTCGCTTAGGCCCTGCCAGACTTGGCTCAATAGATTCCAGATCAAGCTCAAGTTTATCCGTAAACAGCGGCTCTCCCTTTTTGTAAGGATCATAAAGGCCTTGGGCCTTGAAATAGGCCTCCACAAGTTTTGCCTCTTTAGTACGGCCCGTGAGTTTGTAGTAACTGATCGTTTCGCTGTCGATTGGAAAGATACCGATCGTGGCCCCATACTCGGGACACATGTTGGAAACTGTCGCGCGATCAGGAAGGCTTAGCGTTTTGATGCCAGGTCCAAAGAACTCAACAAACTTATCAACCACGCCGCGCTTTCTAAGCATTTCGACAATGGTCAAAACCAGATCTGTTGCAGTCACCCCTTCCCTAAGCTTGCCAGTCAATTTAACGCCGATCACATCCGGCATAACTAAAGACAAGGGTTCTCCCAACATGACTGACTCGGCCTCAATTCCGCCCACACCCCAGCCCACAATACCAATGCCATTGATCATGGTCGTGTGGCTGTCGGTGCCAACGAGAGAATCAGGATACAACACAGGGTAAGACGTAAGACGTGAGACGCTTGCCGTCTTACGTCCAACATCTAACGTCTTACCTTTTATCAATACTCCTGTTGCCAGATATTCCAAATTTACCTGATGAATAATGCCTATGGCCGGCGGAATAACTCGAAAATTATCAAACGTGTTCTGTCCCCACTTTAAGAATTCATACCGCTCACCATTTCTAGAGAACTCAAGCTTAACATTATCTGCAAAGGCTTTCTTGGATCCAAAAGAGTCCACCTGAAGGGAATGATCGATAACAAGATCACACGGCACCTGAGGGTTGATCTTCTTGACATCCCCCTTCATCCGCTTCATCTGCTCGCGCATGGCAGCAAGATCAACGACACACGGCACCCCAGTAAAATCCTGAAGAATGACGCGTCCCGGCTTAAAAGCAATCTCCTTCAACTCATTCTTTGGCTTCCATCCCGCTAACGTTTTGATGTCCGTAAGAGTGACTTGATAATCGTCATAATTACGCAACGCACTTTCCAAAAGGATCCGGATTGAAAAAGGAAGCGAACTGATCTTCCCCATCCGCGACTTCTGAAGCGCCACGAGACTGTAAAAATTATACTTCTTTCCAGACACGATCAGCATCTTAATAAAATCTGTTTTATCAAAGCTCATAAAAACTCCCATCATAAAGGGCTAATAAATCCTGCTTGTGTGAGGAGCATTATAGGAAAATGAAGAAATCCCGTCAATGAAGGATATAAAAAGCTTTACGACTTTTCAGCACGCGGCGGTCGTTCACCAAAGTATTGATAGTAATTGACCTCAATGTTAGCGTTAAAGAGCTTGCGAACCTTGTCGGGCTTGCCCCGTTTGAAAAAATCCGGGAACCTCTGATCAGGCGTCAGAAAATACAGCGACCAGCCTGACTTGTTCTTCAGCATCTTGTTAAGCGTAACGTAAATCTCTGTGAGTTCCTTAAGGCTCCCGATATGCATGCCATACGGCGGATTGGAGATAATGACTCCGTACTGACGGTCGATCCACAGGTCCTTAATATCCTTTTGTTCAAAGGTGATGTCCTTCCCAACGCCGGCCCGCTGGGCATTGGCCTTGGAATCCTTAATGCGTTCGGGATCAATGTCGGAGCCGAATATCGAAAGCCCGCCCTCTGGAAGGATCGCCGCCTGGGCAGCTTGGCGGGCATCTTCCCACGCTTTCTTGTCGATCTGAGGCCAGGCCTCAGCTGCAAAAGAACGATTCAGGCCGGGCGCTATGTTGCGGCCGATCATGGCCGCTTCAATAAGGATGGTCCCTGCCCCGCACATGGGGTCCATGAGGATCCGGTCTCTGTCCCAAAAGCTCAAAAGGACAAGCGCAGCGGCCATGGTCTCTCTGATCGGCGCCTCTCCCTTATCCAGCCGATAACCCCGCTTGTGAAGTCCTGCCCCCGATGAATCGAGAGTGATCGTGGCCACATCTTTGGTGATCGCGATCTCGACGATGAACTCGGGGCCAGTCTCAGGAAGATCACTTGTAGCGAGTCGCGCCATGAGGCGCTCTACAAGCGCTTTCTTAACAATGGACTGGCAGGCCCTGACGCTCATGAGAACCGAACGCACACACTTGCCTGTGACCGTGATCATCGCGTCTTTCGGGATCCACTCCTCCCAGGGGACCGCACTCGTGCCGTCAAATAGTTGATCAAAATCTGCTGCCGGAAATTTCGCGATTTTAAGAAGCACGCGATCCGCGGTCCTTAAGGAAATATTAAGCCGCGGAATATCATCAAAGGAAGCATCAAACTCGATCCGCCCATCGGCTGTGACGTAATCCGTAAATCCCAGGGCCTCAAGCTCACGCTTCACAACCGCCTCAAGGCCAAACGTAGATGTCGCAATCAATTTAACAAGACCTGTCTTAGACAATTTAATATCCTTCGCTACGGAGAAGTTGCTTAACAGTCTCTCTCTGGTCACCCTGGATCTCAATGACCCCGCACTCCCCTTCCACATAAAACGTTCCACCGCTCCCGGTCTTCACCTTAAGCGTTTTAGAAAGATTCTTAAGTTAAGACTCATCCCGAGGAAGCCTTTGAATCACGGTGACAACCTTTCCTTTTCGCCCAGACTTCTCAAGACGAATGATCGGCTTCAAAGGATTCCCCTTAGGAACGATCGGATCAAATACCGGGCAATCACATGAGGTGGCAACCCTTTTACACTTAGGGCAAAGGACGAGCCCGTTACTATCTTGCGGAAGAAAAGAATCTGGAATATCGATCATAATAAAATTTATTCTAACATATTAGAGCAAAACTGATGAGAGAGAATGAAAAAAGGCCATCAATATCTGATGGCCTTTTAATAAAAACTTTCAGTCTTTTTTAACGAATTACTCTTCCCGAGACGAAGGCTTTTCGCCCTCATCATCATCGCCTTCATCATCTTCCTCGTCATCGCCATCATCTTCATCATTCTTACGATCATCCATCGCCTCACGAACCTCAACGTTCTTTTCATCTTTTACTGAGGGTTCTTCCTTCTCTATCACTTGATCATCCTGCACATTTTCCCCTTCAGCACCAGCCATGTCATCCTGCGTTGATTCATCTTCAGCCATCTGAGCATCTGATGCCTTTTGCTGCTCATCATTCGATGACGCGTCCTCCTGAGCATAAACAGTTAAAAAAGAACCCGCCGCAAATAAAATCGAAAAAATAACAACTTTCATTACACCCATACTTGCCTCCTTTATTTAAAACGATGGTACATGGTTTTATTCTAATCCACAAGAGAAATCCCCAAACAAAGAACTTTGGGATTGAAAAGAAAGGCACTTACGTTTAGGATAGTCATCCATGAAAATCGCCATTCTTAATCCTTCGTTCGGAGAAAACTTTGTCCGTGTGGCACGATGGTCTGCCAAGTCGCGCGGACGGGTCCAGCGGCATCCGGATTACCTCCTGATCGCGGCTCAAGTTCTTATAGATGCGGGGCATGATGTCATCTTTATAGAAGCGGCTGCGCGCAATTTCACACCTGAACAATCTTTTGAAATTGTTCGTAATTTTAAACCCGAGCTTCTTTTAATTCACGCTACAACACCGTCTATTTATGCAGACATTGAACAGGCTCGCGTCATTAAAGAACAAAACAGGTGCAAGATCGCTTTTGTCGGCCAACACGTATCTGCCGAACCACACAATACCTTTGAAATCAGTAAAAACGCCATAGATTATATCTTCCCGGGTGAATATGACTACACGCTTCGGGACATAGCCAACGGCATGCCTCCCCAATCTGTTCCAGGTCTGATCTGGCATAACGGCAAAGAAACGATCGTAAATCCCTCACAACCTCCTGTAGATGTCAACGAACTTCCTTTTCCAGCTTGGCATCTCATTAAGCCCGAATGGTATCCGGATGCCGGGAAAAAATATCCTTTTTTGACTCTCTTTACGGGGAGGGGATGCAACAATGCCTGCACCTTTTGTCGTGATCCGCAACTCATGTACGGTTACCGGTTGCGCACTCGTTCCGCAAAACAGGTCGTAGATGAAATGGAATACGACTTAAAACTCTTCCCCCAGATCCGGGAGATCATGTTTGAAACCGATACTTTTACGGCTGACCCCACCCACGTCAAAGAGGTTTGCGAGGAGATCATGCGCCGGGGGCTTCATCAAAAGATCAGTTGGTCGTGTAATGTCAGGATCAATGTGGATCTTGATATTCTTCCTCTAATGAAAAAAGCCAACTGCCGCATGCTGATGGTCGGGTATGAATTCGGGACGGATGAGGCCTTACGCGCTGTCAGGAAAGGCGGCGTCACTGTTAACATGGGCAAACGATTTAGCCAGCGGGCACATGAATTAGGCTTCACCCTTCACGGATGCTTCATGATCGGCGCCCCTGGAGAGACACGACAGAGCGCACGCGCTACCATCGAATACGCCAAGTCCATGCCGCTGGATACCATGCAAATTACAGGGATCGCAACCTATCCGGGGACCGTCCTTTACAAATGGGCCAAAGAGCACGGCTATTTATTAGGAAAAGACTGGGCTGACTGGCTGACCGCTGAGGGGGAACAAAAAACACTTCTCTCCTATCCGCAACTATCGAACAAGGAAATCGATGAGCTAATTGATATTGGCCTCAAGGAGTTCTACCTGCGCCCCAAACAAATGTGGCGCATGTTGATCTCGATCCGCTCATGGGGAGATTTTCTAAGAAAAATATACGGCTTGGGCGCGTTCATGGATTATTTTTGGAAGAAACTGACAAGAAAAGGTCAGACGTAAAACGGCAGAATTTATTTAAAAAAAGGGCGGCCCGAGAAGGACCGCCTTTTTTACGTCTTACTTCTTACGTCTCACCACACCCAGATCACTTAAAATTAATCTGCCCTGCCTGACTCGGCGCGAGTGTCTGTGCGGCTTCAACGAGCGTCACAAATTCAGCTCGAAAACCAAATTTGTCTTCGCCCACATTCGCCTTGCTCACCTTAAGCACATGCTCATACGATGACTGCCCCTTGAATTCGGAGCCCCTTAACAGCATCCCGAATTCCGCGACCGCTGCTGCCCAGGCAAAATCCCCAACCGGTTCAGCCTTGATATCAGCTTTATTAACAACTTTGGTAATAAGCTTACTGATATCCTCCGTCGGTTCCTTATAACGGAGCTTCACGGTCAGCATCTCATCACTTTTCACGGCTTCCACAGATTTCTGGTATTTAAGGGCATCCACGTTTCCAAAGGTTTCGGTAGAGTCCGCAGGGACGATCTCATAAAGCGCAGTCACCGTGTGCCCAGCCCCGATCTCACCAGCATCCTTTTTGTCATTATTAAAATCCTCTTTAGCCATAATGCGATTTTCGTAACCGATCAAACGATAGGCCTTGACCTGCCCAGGATTAAATTCGATCTGAATCTTCACGTCTTTTGCGATCGTGAACAACGTTGACCCCAATTCAGTCATAAGAACTTTCTTGGCTTCCTTTATATTATCGATGTAATAAAAGTTCCCATTGCCTTTGTCAGCCAGGGTCTCCATCCGGTTATCTTTGTAATTGCCCTGACCAAAACCTAAGACCGTAAGGAAAATCCCATCCTGCCGTTTTTCCTCGATCATGCGCTCCAGCTCAGAGGTGCTTGAAATGCCGACGTTAAAATCCCCGTCGGTCGCCAAGATCACCCGGTTATTGCCATCCTTAATGAAGGTGTCCTTGGCCAGTTGATACGCCAGACGAATGCCTTCTCCTCCTGATGTCGATCCGCCGGCATGAAGATGATCGATTGCGGCAATGATCTTATCTTTCTCAGAACCTGGCGTAGGATCTAAAATCTTACCCGCATTACCTGCATAAACCACAAGAGCGACTTTGTCTTCAGGCCTTAACTGGCGCACCATCATTTTGAAGCCTTCCTTCAAGAGTGGCAACTTGTCAGTACTCTCCATAGAACCGGATACATCAATCAGAAAAACCAGATTGCTAGGCACCAACTTGGTGACATCCGGTGTTCGTCCTTTAAGCCCGATGCGAAGAATCTGATGGGCCACGTTCCATGGGGCTGTGGCCAGATCTGTTGTAATCGAAAAAGGCTCTCCCTCCTTGGGCTGAGGGTAATCGTAAGAGAAATAATTGACCATCTCCTCGATTCTGACCGCATCCTTCGGAGGCATCTGATTCTGCGTCAAAAAGCGGCGCATATTGCTGTAAGAAGCCGTGTCAACATCAACTGAGAATGTCGAAAGCCCCTCCGCCATAGTCATCTTGAAAGGATTGTCCTCAATTTTGCTGTATTCTTCCGTATTTCCCGGAGCATTCTGGGCATACTGATCAAACTCTTCCCTTAAGCTGGGCGCTTCAGCCATATCCACGTAAGAAAGCTTCGCATCAGAATACCCATTTACGGCTCCGCTAGATGTGGCCAGATAATAAGGCTCATATTGACCTGAGCGGCCTGTCAAAAATTGATCGCCAATGTCATCTGAAGACTTGCGTAAGCGTCCCTGCAGACTGCGTCCGCCCATAGAAGACGCCAGTTGCCCCCCCCATTGTGCGGCCTTTTTAAAAGAAACTATCGGGGCTGACACCTGTTCCTTCTTATCTACTGCCTTTGCCACAGAAGCGGATGGCACAGACAAGGGAACTGCTTGATGTGCTGTTATAGGGACAGCAACCTGCCCCTGAGTAACACTATGTAATTTCTTCATCGTTCCCATTTTTATTCCACTATCTACAACAAGAACAACAACCAGGACCGAGGCACATACAGTCGCGGCAATCTTCCATTGATGAGCTTTCATAGAACTTCCCTCCTGTTGGGCGCGTCTTAAGATATTCTGTTCACAGTCGGGAGAGAGGGTTTCGTCCTTAAGGACGTCAAGAGACATGGATAATTTCCTGATCTCAGCCAGATACCTGCGGCACTCGGCGCGCTCGGAAAGGAGCTGCTCAGCTGTCTTCACATCCTGGGGAGCCAGGGCGTGGTCAGCATAAGCAGATATGAGGAGCTTCCAATCGTGCTCGTTCATAAGGTTTCCTCCTTTATAAGTGCAGCCAGTTGCACGCGAAGGTGCTCACGGCCGCGAAAGATCAGAATTTTAACGTTCTCTAAAGAGCAGCCCAGGATCTGGGCGATCTCACTGTAATCCTTCTTCAGATATTCACGAAGAATGACGGCTTCCTTTTGACCTTCCGGTAGATCCAAAATCGCCCTTTTAACCGCCCTGGTCATTTCCTTGGTCTTTAAGGCATCACTCGGGGAGTGAGCGATGTCGGGGATGTCCCATTCCTCAAACTCGTCTGTGGCGTTCCTCTTGAACCACAGCGGCTGAAGCCATTGTCTTGACCTAAGGCGCGTCAATGAGGCATTTCGGGCTACCGTTAAAAGCCATGTCGAAAGCCTGGCCTTTCCCGTATCCTGGTAGCGTCTTTGAAAGAGCTGAATGAAGACCTCGCTGGTCACGTCTTCTGCATCCGCCCTGTTGCCTAGAATGCGCAGGGCGAAATTAAAGACCTTTCCTTTGTGACGATGGAAGAGCGCTTCATAGGCTGCCCCTTCCCCCGCTTGATACGCTTGTATCAATTCTTCATCCGTTTGTTCCATGTCACTGTCTTTGCTTCAGATCGGTTTGGTGGCGCCAACGACAATCGATCTTGGCAAAGCTCCCCTCTCTCCTACCTTTTAAACGCACCAGATACCAAAAAGTTACAAAAAATTTTAACATCCCTGGCTATTAATAGGAGAAGATTTTAAGAAATTTCTTATCTAAACTTGCTTTTCCAAATTTCATGTGTTATGTTTTGAAATCTAATACAAGGAGAAATACATATGAAAACAGTCCTATCTGTCCTTTTTTTGCTTTTTGCTACACTGTCTCTGTCTTACGCCGAAGTCCCTCAACCTGATGAAAACGGGAATATTATTATCAACGGAGACTTCACCTTAGCTCCTGGAGAAGTTCTCAATGCGCCCGGCAATATTATCATTAATGGTAATGTTACTGCCGGCATGCCTA
>JADGCU010000060.1 GCA_015228785.1 Candidatus Omnitrophota bacterium | reverse complement strand
GCGTTGAGTCGAAGACAATGGTGGTCTTTGGCAGTTATGTTTCTGGCCATCTTCCTGAGCTTGTATGGTCTTGCCCTTAATGAGGAGGCGTCCTCTTATTTTGGAAATTTCTTCCGGTTTTCAGTCTGGGAACGCATCTTTGAGATATTCTATTTTTCTTTTTTTACTCCACATTTTGCCGTTTATTTTTCTTATGAGATTCAAGTTGCATTGGAATTGATCGGGCCTTGGTTGAGTTGTTTGTATGTCCTTTTGACACTTTGGTTATTAAAAAAGTGGAGGGCGTATGGGTTGATGTTCTTTCTCATTCTTAGTTGGCTGACGATTATTTGTGTTATGGTCTTTAATTATTCTTGGCCTGGCCCGAGACATTATAGTTTTTGTCTGATGTATACAGTCATGGTTTTGTGGATAGGGAAGGTGGGGTTTCAAACAACAAAGACAATTGCGGAGTCACTTCTTGGGGTTTTATTTGTAGTTGCGTTCTTGTGCGGTGTTTTGGGAACCGTTGTCCAGGCATATAGGGATTTATCTTTGCCATTCTCTGGGAGCAAGAGGATGGCCGAGTATTTGATTGAACATAAATTAGACAATAAGACTTTTGTGGTTAATGGTGCAATGATGACGATCTCAATTTTGCCCTATCTTCCGAAGGTTTCTTTATGGGATCCAAGGAGGAGTGAAGCTGTCCGTTATTTTCATTTCGAGCCTTCTTTGTTGGAGGAGCTAACAATTTCAGAGGTTTTTAAGCGCATGAAAAGGAAATTTATTTCTTCTGGTCCGGTATATTTTATATCTGATAAGCCTGTCGTGGAGGGAGTTTCGAAAAGATTAAGATTGTTATACAGCGCGAAGGGGTGGTATGAGGAGTTTTTCTTATATTTGGTAGTCGCTCCACGAAAGGGTTTTAGTGTTGGCCAGTAAACAATCTTTCCTATTTTTAGTTGTTCGTGTGGAGTCTTTGTAGATTAATCGTGATACGTTGTTGAATGGAATATTTCTAAGAACGCGGAGTATTTTTGGTGGGAAGGGGAGTGTTGAGAAGATGGATATTTTATTTTCGTCTCAGGGAGAGAAGAGTAAGGCTTCATTGGTATTTTTGTGGCTTGCCTATGCAGTAACCACGGCATTCTTGATGGCTCATCATTCACCATGGCATGATGAGGCTTTTGTGTGGTTGATCGCTAGAGAGTTGAGTTGGTTGGATATTTATAGGGAAGCCGGAGCTCATCATGCGCCGAGTTTATGGTATTACATTTTGGCGATTCCTGCCAAGTTAGGCCTGCCTTATTGGACTATGCAGCTCATTCATTGGTTGGGCGCGTGTTTTGCTGCTTGGATATTTCTTTTTAAAGCGCCATTTTCCACTTTCTTTAAAGCCACCTTTATCTTCTCTTTTTATATTGCTTATGAGCACAATATTACCGCCCGAGTTTATATGCTTACGCTTTTATTCATGTGGAGCGCCTGCTGGTGTTACGCGAAGCGCTATGAACGGCCAGTTCTCTATGGTTTAATTATCGCATTATTGGCGAATGTTAGCTTCTTGGGGCTTCTTGTGGCCATATTTTTAGCTATGGAATATCTTTTTTTTCGAGATAGTGCGCTGACACGCATCCGGTGGTGTTCGATCGTGATTATGTTTCTGGCTATTTTGCTCAGCGTGTATGGTCTTACACTGAATAAATATGCTTCTCCTTATTTCAGTACAATTGTCCGATCTTTTAATTGGAAGCTTTTACCGGATATGCTTTATTTTTCTTATCTTTCTCCCAAGGCAAATTTCTATTTTCCTCATGAGATTAAGGCTGGGTTAAAGCTCATTGCGCCTTGGTTGAGCGTATTGTATGCGATTTTAACGCTTTGGTTATTGAAGAAGTGGAGGGCTTATAGTTTTTTTGTTTTTCTTGTTTTGAGTTGGTTGGTTATTGCGGGTCTGATGGTCTTTAATTATTCTTGGCCAGCTCCCAGACATTATAGTTTTTTCATGATGTATACGGTCATGTTCTTGTGGTTGGGGGCTGTGCGGTATCGGTCAGCAAAGACAATGATCGAGCCCTTCTTGGGAATCTTATTTGTGGTTGCGTTCTCGTTGGGAATTTTAGGGACAGTGGCGCAGGGGGCTTATGATTTACGTGTACCATTCTCTGGCGGCAAGAAAATGGCGGATTATCTAATTGAAAATAAATTAGATGATAAAGTTATTGTGGCGAGTGACATTATACCTGCGACCGCTATCTTGCCATACGTACCGAACGTATTTTTGTGGGATGCCAGAGTTCTCAGGACAGTTCGCTTTCTTCATTTTGATCATCTTTCTAAGCCTATTCCAACGACTAGGGAAACTCTTTCTACTGTGGAGGAGAGTTTTTTCTTTCCTGGAGAGATATATTTTATATGTCATCAGCCAATAACTGCGAAATGGACCCAGAGATTGCAATTGGTGTTTTCGGTAAGAGCACAAAATGATTCTTTGTGGTTATATCTTATGAAGGGTTCTGAGGATGGCCCGATTACGGTTGGGCAGCAGCTTGCAGAACTTGTTGCCCCGGACTTAGATGCGGGGACTGTTGAAATTAATCCTGATAACGAGGACATCCGCAATTTGATTGATATGGAGTAGCCCCTTGTAAAGCGTGAACGACGGCGATGGGGTTTTTAGATGTTTAAAGGGATTTTGATTATTGAGAAATCGATAGAGTTAAATTTAGAGTGTTTTTTGACGGGCATCCTTGACGCAAGGCAAGACTGATTTAGGAGTTTAGGAATGTTGTCGAAGATGGATATTTTATTTGCGCCTGATGAGGAAAAAAGAAGACCATTACTGGTTTTCTTGTGGATCGCGTATTCGTTAGCAACCGCACTATTGATCTCTAATCATGCTCCCTGGAGAGATGAAGCCAATGTATGGCTGATTGCTAGGGAAGTTGGATGGTTGGATATTTACAAGGAGGCGGGGTCTCATAAGTCACCAAGTTTATGGTATTACGTTCTGGCGGTTCCCGCAAAATTGGGCCTTCCTTACTGGGTGATGCAGCTTTCCCATTGGTTGGGGGCGTGTTTTGCGGCATGGATATTTCTTTTCAAAGCGCCATTTTCAATCTTGTTTAAAGCCACTTTTATTTTCTCCTTTTATATCGCGTATGAACATGCGGTTACAGCGCGAGTTTATATGCTAACGCTTTTATTTATGTGGATCGCCTGTTGGTGTTATGCGAAGCGTTATGAACGGCCGATTCTTTATGGTTGTATTATTGCGCTATTGGCACACACAAGTTTCTTTGGGATGTTTGCGGCTGTGTTTCTGATTGTTGAATATTTCTTTGTCCCAGATAACATGTTGACGCGTAGACAATGGTGTGCGGTGTGTATTATGTTTCTTGGTTTTTTCTTGAGCGTGGCTGGTTTGATTCCCCAAAAGGGTGGTGCGCTTTATTATTTCAAACCAGACTTCTCTTTTTGTTTGTGGAATATCCAAAGGGTGTTTTATTCTGCTTATTTAGCTCCTAACGCAAATTATTTGTTTTCTAGTGGGGTGAAGGAGGCGTTATGGTTTATGGCGTCTTGGTTGGGCGCTTTATACGGGATTTTGACGTTTTGGTTGTTAAAAAGATGGAGATCATATGGGCTGATGCTTTTTCTTGTTTTAGGCTGGTTGATGATTCTTTATGGTTCGGCTTTTCGATACATTTGGTCTGGCCCAAGACATTATAGTTTTTGTTTGATATATACCGTCATGGTTTTATGGCTGGGCAAGGCGAGATATCGACCAGCGAAGACAACGATTGATTCTTTGATTGGGGGATTGCTTTTAGTTTCGTTTTTATTTGGTATCTTGGGGACAGTGATTCAGGGATATCGTAATTCATGTTTGCCATTCTCTGGAGGGAAAAGGATGGCGGAGTATTTGGTTGAACGTAAAATGGATAATAAGACTTTTGTAGTTGAAGATATAATGTTTGCGATTTCTATTTTGCCTTATATGCCCGAAGCCTCTCTATGGGATCCCAGAAAGGGAAAATCTATTCGGTATCTTCATTTCGATCGTTCTTCATTCAAAGAGCTAACGATTACGCAGGTTTTGGGACAGGTCAGGAGAAAGTTTGGTTCTTCAGATCCGATATATTTGATATCTCACAAGGAAGTAATTAATAAAAATACTAAGAAATTGAAATGGTTGTACACCGCGCGTGGGCAGGTAGAAACTTTCTGGCTGTATTTGGTGACTGGTTCTAGAAAGGGTCATGGCACAGGTTTATGAAGACTTCTCTTTTGACTATCCGTGATCTTTCGATTGCCTTGGTTGATTCGCCCCAACGGGTGATTATCGATCATGTGTCTTTAGCGGTCCCCCAAGGTGCAGTTGTCGGTATTGTCGGCGGATCCGGAAGTGGTAAGACAACGCTCGGGTTATCTGTTTTGGGTCTTGTTCCGCCGGCTATGCGGGTGTCTTCTGGGGAAATTATTTTCGAAGGACAGAATGTTCTTCGTTTGAGCGCTCGTGAGCACGGCGCCGTAAGAGGCAGAAGGATTGGTATGATTTTTCAGGAACCGATGAGCGCCTTTGATCCTGTCTTTACCATTGGCAGTCAAATTGCGGAGACCATCTTCGCTCATGAACGATTGACGCGTGATGAGCTCGGGCGGCGTGTTCTGGGGTTATTAGATCGTGTTGGAGTCCAGGGTGCCGAGCGTGTGGCGCGGAGTTATCCCCATGAGCTTTCCGGTGGTTTGCGTCAGCGGGCTATGATCGCCCAGGCCATCGCATGCGGCCCGTCGCTTCTTATCGCAGATGAACCAACGAGTAGTCTGGATGTGACCCTCCAAGCGCATATGATGGAGCTTTTTCGTCAGTTGAAGAAAGACATGGGGCTTTCAATCATTTTGATTTCGCACGATCTGGGAATGGTAAGCCGGTTGGCGGATGAGGTGGCCATTATGTGTGAAGGAAAAATTGTTGAGCAGGGGGCAGCGCAGGATATTATGATCAAGCCCAACCACACATATGCTCAGAAACTTGTTGAGGCAGGGGGACTGTAATGCTGCTCGAAATTAAGAATCTGAAGAAGTATTTTGTTCAAAAAGATAAGGGTCTTGTTCGGGCCGTGGATGGCGTTTCGCTTGGTGTGCGTCAAGGTGAGAGTATCGGTATTGTTGGAGAGTCTGGATGCGGAAAAACAACATTGGCCAAGATCATCATGGGGCTTACGACGCCTGATCAGGGGAGCATGCTGTTTGAGGGGCAGGAAGTTTGGGGACAAAGAACCCGGGAGGTCTTGTTCCGTCGCCGTGTACGCATGGTCTTTCAGGATCCGTATGCGAGCCTGGATCCGCGTTTTTCGGTGTACAGCGTTCTTCGTGAGGCGCTTTGTCTCGAGGCGAAGGTAGCTAAGGGGGATGAGGAGATCAGGATGAAGGGGGTTCTTCAGGCCGTTGGGCTTTCGGGCGATATTCTTTCACGGTTTCCTCACGAGTTTTCAGGAGGAGAACGTCAGCGCATTTCGATCGCGAGGGCCCTCATGACGGATCCGTCTCTTTTGATCCTCGATGAGGCGGTATCAGCGTTGGATGTCTTGATTCAAAAAGAGATCCTGGATCTTCTTGTGTCCTTGCAGAAAACGCGATCCATTACGGAGATCTTTATTTCCCATAATTTAAGTGCTGTTCGTAGAGTTGCTCAGAAGATTGTTGTGATGTATCAGGGTAAGATAGTAGAATATGGATCTGTTCAGGATATTTTTAATGATCCTCGGCATTCTTATACCCAACGTCTTTTGGATGCGGCTATTCATTATCGTGTTCAGGGGCGGGAAGATATTGTTTTAAAGAAAGAGGCGGTGTTGCTGGATATAGGCCAGGAGCATCTTGTGCTTTCGTCATAAAATGGTGAGAGAAAATGGGTTTTAGCATTGATTTTTACAAGAAACTGAATTGGGTGGCTGGTCTTTTGTTGATCGGCACGCTTTTGGGCATTATTGCTTTTTCAGCGTTGCCTGAGATCAGGGATCTGGATCTGTGGCTTCATTTGAAAATGGGGGAGTTCATTGTCAAGAACGGATACGTCCCTTCTGTGGATGTTCTTTCCTGTTCTTTTGCCGGGAAGCCCTGGATCAATCATGAGTGGCTTTTTCAGGTCATCGTCTATTGGGTGAAAAACACTTGGGGTATGGACGGACTGATCTATATGCAGGGTGTTCTGGTCATGACTTGTTTTGTCGTTCTTTTGTTGTTGACGTATGAAGAGAGCAGGGAGCTTGTGATCGCACCGCTTTTCTTTCTGGTGATGCTGGTCTATCAGACGCGTTTTACGATCCGGCCGGATATTTTCAGTCTCCTGTTCTTTGCGCTATACGTTTATATGATATCGTTGCATCTTGATAAGCGCTGGTCCATAGGGGCATTCTTTGTTTTACAGGTTGCGTGGACAAATATTCATGGATATTCTTTTCTGGGCATTTTGATCGTCCTGATTGCGCTCTTTTCTGAATGGATGAAGCGGCATGTGAAGATGCCTTTTAACTGGAATCATGAAGGAGTCCTCCCGGATAATGAGTATCGTCGCTTACGATGGATCCTTCTGGCGCTCTTTTTCGCAACGCTGTTTAATCCTTTGTTTTTAAAAGGGGCGGCTTATCCTTTTACCGTGTTGTTTGGTTTGGCAGGGGATCAGGGGGTATTCTTTGCGAATATCACAGAATTGAAGAGGCCTATTCTTTGGACTACCATATTTGATCAGACACGACAGATGCCGTATAAGGTGCTGATCCTTCTATCCGCAGGGAGTTTTTTCTTTAATCGTCGAAAAATCGATATTTCAGCGGTCTTGTTGTGGGCGATCTTTTTGATCTTTTCGCTGATGGCGGTTCGAAACATGACGTATTTTGCTTTTGTGGCGTATGTGATATGCCTGGTCAATGTGTCACATTTGCGTGTGACCGACATACTGCCGTTCCATTTTAAACAACCGCAATTCCTATATGTAACGGCTTTAGCTGCCAGCATCTTCTTTATTGGGATGTTTTTAGATTATGGCAGGGATCTGTCCTTTGCCGGGTATTACGACTTTGACAAGTATGAGCGCAAGAGCGAGTTTCTTGGTATTTCGCAGCGTCAATTTCCGAATAAGGCCGTTGATTTCCTGGAAAAGAATCAGATCAAGGGAAACTTCTTTAATGATTTTAATTCAGGGGCATATTTGATCGGAAGGGTTTATCCTAATATTCGAGTTTATATGGATGGACGCACGGAGTTGCGCGGAGGGAAATTCTTTACGACATATAAGAAGATCTGGGATGATGGAGATGAGAGCTTGTTTGATGAGGCCGCAGAGCGATATTATTTATCAGGGGCATTTGTAAATACATCGGCCGCCCCAGCGTCAGAGAAGCTTCTTAAGATGTTGTTTGGCAAGAAGGGATGGAGGCCTGTTTATTTTGATTATGATGGGGTGATCTTTCTCAAGGACACACCTCAGAATAATGATGTCATCAGCCGTTTTAAGATCGACTTTGCTCATTGGCTACCCAAAGAACTGGACACGCATCGTCTGGCAGATGCGCGCGTTTTTCCTTATCACCATATGAGCCGTGCCCATACGCTTCGTGCTCTTGGATTTAATGACCAGGCCCTTCTAGAGGTTGATGCTGCGCTCAAGGTGACTCCTGCAAATTTTGATGCTTTTAAGTTAAAGGCAGAAATATATAGGGAACGAGGAGATTTTCAGAAATCGTTTGAAAATTGGCGACTGGCATCTATCTTTAATGGTGAGGATGATCCCGTTCTCAAGGATTTTGCCCAGGCCTATTTTGATGTGGGTGATTATGCGGGCGCGATCAAGCTGGCACAGAGGGCCGTGGAGGGCAGTCCCAGCGATCCGGCTGGGTATATTGTTTTGGCCAAGGCCTTCGCGAAAAGCAAGCAATATGAAAAAGGATATGATATATTATGGCGAGCTTTGAGCAAGAAATCGCCTAATTTAAAAGACGTTATTCTTTTTGGCGACATTTGTTTGGCTGACGGGATGACGGATCTTGCTTTTAAATCCTACGAAGAAGTGCTGAAGCGGGATATTCGATTTATTGAGGGTTATCAGAAGTTGGCGCAGGTGTATGAGGTCAAAGAAGATCAGAAGGCGGCTCTTGTAACGTTAAAGCGAGCGCTGCGGATGGATCCCAAGAATGAAGATCTTAAAAAGCGCATTAAGTTGATTGAGGACAGGATCAAAGGGGGAAAGGGATAAGACATGGGGAAGAACGTATTGACATTCATCATGGCTGGTGGCAGGGGTGAGCGCTTAGATCCGTTGACGCGTGACCGCGCCAAACCTGCGGTTCCTTTTGGCGGGGTGTATCGCATCATTGACTTTACGCTTTCTAATTGTGTTAATTCGGGGTTGCGTCGGATTTTTGTTTTGATTCAGTACAAGTCCTTTTCTTTGCAGAAGCATATTCTTTCCGGTTGGGACGTTGTTTCAACTCAGTTGGGGGAATTTATTGATGTCATCCCGGCTCAGCAGCGCTTGGGGAGCGATTGGTACAAGGGAACAGCGGATGCCATTTATCAGAATATTTATGCGATCAATGATGTGAATCCAGATCTTGTCCTGATTCTTGCCGGGGACCATCTTTATAAAATGGATTATCAAAAGATGATTGATGCGCATATGAAGGCGGGGGCGGATGCGACAGTGTCTTGTATGCAAATGCCCAGGGAGGATTCGATCAGTTTTGGCGTTATCGAGGCGGATAAGGCCGGGTTTATTCATGGTTTTCAGGAAAAGCCTCATGCTCCCAAGACGATCCCCGGGCATCCGGAGAAGATTTTTGCGTCCATGGGAATTTATCTCTTTAGCAAGAAGGTTCTGGCTGAGGAGCTGGAGCGGGATTCTATCGATGTGCGCTCGGATCATGATTTCGGAAAGAATATTATCCCTAAGATGGTTTTGGCAAAGAAGAAGCTTTTGGCGTATGATTTCAGCCAGCAATCAAATTACTGGCGTGATATTGGGACGCGAGATGCGTATTATCAGGCGAACATGGATCTAGTTCATCCGCATCCGCCGTTTAATTTGTATGATAAAGCTTGGCCTTTGCGTACGCACTATTCGCATCATCCGCCGATCATGATGCGGATGGTTCAGGAGGATGGCCGTGATATTCCGGGTACTGTTATTGATTCGATCATCGCTCCCGGGTGTGTGATCGAGGGAGCTCGTGTTGAGCGCTCGGTCGTTTCTTCTCAGGTAACAGTCAAGAAG